>NZ_JAXDEQ010000118.1:0-490 GCF_035065025.1 Pseudomonas sp. YuFO8
GAAAGTCCGGCGCCCTTGTATGCCCGCGTCAAACAGATGATCAGCCAGCAGATTCTCAACGGCAACTGGCCACCCCATTACCGCGTGCCGTCCGAGAGCGAACTGGTCAGCCAGCTGGGTTTCAGCCGCATGACCATCAACCGCGCCCTGCGTGAACTCACCGCCGAAGGGTTGCTGGTTCGCATGCAAGGCGTCGGCACCTTTGTCGCCGAGCCCAAGAGCCAGTCGGCCCTGTTCGAAGTGCACAACATTGCCGATGAGATCGCCTCGCGCGGTCATCGACATACCTGCCAGGTCATCCACCTCGGCGAAGAGGCCGCCGGTTCCGAGCGTGCTGTCGCGTTGGAGATGCGTGAAGGCGGGCGTGTTTTCCATTCGTTGATCGTGCACTTCGAAAACGACATTCCCGTGCAAATCGAAGACCGCTTCGTCAATGCCCTGGTCGCGCCGGAATACCTGCAGCAGGATTTCACCCAGCAAACGCCGTATG
>NZ_JAXDEQ010000119.1:0-486 GCF_035065025.1 Pseudomonas sp. YuFO8
GCGAGCGGCACCTGCGCAGCCTGGAGGCGTTAAGCGCGCTGTACCCCGCGTCGTTGCTCGACGAAACCCAGGCCATTGCCCGCCGCTGCACCTTCGACCTCAGCCAATTGCGCTATCACTACCCACGCGAACTGGTGCCTGAAGGTCACGACGCCGAATCCTGGCTGCGCGCCGTGACCGAAGAAGGCATCGCCAAACGTTGGCCGCAGGGTGTCGACGCCAAGACCTTGCAGCAGATCAACAGCGAGCTGGAGTTGATCAGCGAGTTGGGTTACGAAAGCTACTTCCTCACGGTGCACGACATTGTGCAGTTCGCCCGCAGCCGCTCGATCCTGTGCCAGGGGCGCGGCTCGGCGGCCAACTCGGCAGTGTGTTTTGCCTTGGGCATCACCGAGATCGACCCGAGCCTGACCAGCATGCTGTTCGAGCGTTTTCTTTCCAGGGAGCGCAATGAGCCGCCGGATATCGACGTGGACTTCGAGCACG
>NZ_JAXDEQ010000120.1:0-477 GCF_035065025.1 Pseudomonas sp. YuFO8
GGACGCCATCGATCTGCTCAACAGCCGACTCGCGCCACAAGGCGTGATTCTCAACAAAAGCCTGGAGGACATGATCGCGTTCAACCAGAGCGGCGTGGAAACCGCTGTGGACTCCGCCGCACAGACCTATTCCAGCGCGCAGTGGGTCGTCGGCTCGATCATCGTCTTCGCGTTGATCGTCACCTTACTGTTGGCCTGGCTGCTGACCCGCAGCATCATCGCCCCCCTCGGCCAGGCCCTGATCGTTGCCCGCACCATTGCCGGCGGCGACTTGAGCCAGCCAATCGCCGTCAACGGCAACGACGAACCCGCCCAATTGCTCACGGCCCTGGCCACCATGCAGGCGCAGCTGCAAGGCACCATTCGCGGGATCAGCGAGTCGGCGCAGCAGCTGGCGTCTGCTGCCGAAGAAATGAGTTCGGTGATGGAGCAAAGCACCCGTGGCCTGCAGGCGCAGAACGACGAGATCGAACAGGC
>NZ_JAXDEQ010000121.1:0-466 GCF_035065025.1 Pseudomonas sp. YuFO8
GCTTGTCGCGGTTGATCCGTGGACGATGCAACCAAAAGTGTATGACCGGGCTTATGCTGAAAAGTCGAATGACCGGGCTTATCGGTGTATCGTGCCACAGGATGGCAAGTGGGTTCATACGGTGTGCAAATGATACATCCGGCGACATGGTTGAATGAGAAGTTGGGCGGCTGGCCTGACGAATGGTTGACACTGTTGCTTGTGCTGATCGCGGTGTTTCTTGTCTTTGTGGCTTGGAAGTCTAGCCCGTTGACTAAGGCTGTGATTGCTACTTGGGTTTTGTTGCCATAGCTAAAGTTAAGTCAGCGTCCTAATGTTAGGGCGCTTTCTTTATATCCGAAATGATGTTCGGATAATCCTAATAGGTCCGCAGGATCTTGTAATCCGAAAATCCGAAAACCCTAACGTTTAGCTCGATGCTTAACGTTAAAAAGGCGCGAGTTACTTTCCGGACCGGACACCTACT
>NZ_JAXDEQ010000122.1:0-465 GCF_035065025.1 Pseudomonas sp. YuFO8
CCTGCACAAAATCGCCAGGTCGGTATGCCAGCTCCAGACCCCACTGTTCCAATCGAAAACCCAAGACTGAATCGACTTCGACCGGCTCAGGTTGACCCTCGCCATGCAGCCACAATTGGGCTTCATGGAAGGCGCAGAATTCCTTCAACACCTGCAGATCCGCTTCCGACAACGGCGCCATGTGCCGCAGCAACACGGCGATGGACGTACCGCTGAACAACTCCACATGCCCCAAGGCCTGCGGTTTGCTCAGGCGTCGCAACATGTTCGGCAGACGCTGCATGATCGGTTGCAAGGCCTGTACCAGCACTGGGCAATCGTCGATGGCGACGATGTCCTGGCTGGCCACGGCGCGAAAACCTACTTCCAGCTGCTTCGCCTTGGCATCCCAGCGCACGGCGACGCGGGCGCGGCGTCGGTAGCCGAACTCCGGCCCACTCAACGGTGCGGCACACTCTTGCGGTT
>NZ_JAXDEQ010000123.1:0-465 GCF_035065025.1 Pseudomonas sp. YuFO8
CTTGGTCCCTGCATTGCTTTGAACGTGGCGAAGACCTGCTCCGCCAACTGCGCCGGGAAACCTTCGACCTGCTGATACTCGACTGGCAATTGCCGGATATCACCGGGATCGCATTGCTGCGCTGGACCCGCGAACACATGGAATCGCCGCCCGCCGTCATCATGCTCACCAGCCGTGATGCCGAGAGCGACATCGTCACCGCGCTCAACAGTGGCGCCGATGATTACGTCAGCAAACCTTTCCGTCCTAATGAATTGAAAGCACGGGTCACGGCGGTTCTGCGTCGGCATGGACTGCAAAAGTCTGCCACCCACGAAGTGCAGAGCTTTAATGACTTGACCTTTGATGATGCTGAATTGACCGTGACCCGCGCGGGCAAACCGATCAACCTCACGGAGCGTGAGTACCGTTTGGCTAGCTGCCTGTTTGCCAACCTGGCACGCCCCCTTTCTCGCGAATACCTCT
>NZ_JAXDEQ010000124.1:0-463 GCF_035065025.1 Pseudomonas sp. YuFO8
TTCGATCGGTGCCGGGGCGATGCCGTGGATGACTTTCTCGATGTCCAGCACCTGCACCAGGCCGCCTTCCACCTGGGTGACCCCGGTGATGAACGCGCGGTTGCCACCGGAGCCGTAGGGCGGCGGGCGAATGTCGGTGGTCAGGCAATGCACGATCTTGCTCACGGCTTGCACATGCAGGCCCTGCTTGGAGCGGCTCACGTCGGTGACGATCAGGCAGCCGCCGTCAGGGTCCGCCAGGGGCATTTCGCCGAGGGCGCGGCTCAGGTCGATCACCGCCAGCGAGTTGCCGCGCAGAGTGGCGATACCTTTGACGTGGGGGTGAGACTCCGGCAGCTTGGTCAGCGGCGGGCAGGGAATGATTTCGCTGACTTTCAGCAGGTTGATCGCCATCAGCTTGCCGCTGCGCAAGGTAAAGAGCAGAAGCGAGAGTGAGTCTGCGCGGGCTTTGGTGGTGGACATA
>NZ_JAXDEQ010000125.1:0-461 GCF_035065025.1 Pseudomonas sp. YuFO8
GCCGCCAGCGAGCCGGCGTTGATCGCTTGGTTCTGGATCGACAGCATTTCGTACATCATCTGCAGGTTGGCGTTGGCGTTCACCTGCGAGGCGTTGAGAACGAACTGCGTGTTGCCGAACTGGTCGGTTACGATCGGCCAGCGCCGATGATCGAACACATAGGTCCCGGCCGGATAGTCGTCACCGATCATCTGGCGCGTGCGCAGCGACGACATGAACGGATCAAGCCGTTCCAGATAGGTCTGGTTCGCGACCTGAATGGCAACGTAGTTGACATCGCTGCCGGTGTTGAACGTGCCGCCGTTGTCGAAAATCGCGATGGTGGACAGGAAGGTCCGGAAGTTCGCGTATTGGACCGGGAAGTCCTGCGTCGCGACCATGCCGGTCGAGACCGTGTTGATGATCAGGTAATTCCACGACAGCGAGAACAGCGGAACGATGGGCTGATTGTTCGAGCCACG
>NZ_JAXDEQ010000126.1:0-460 GCF_035065025.1 Pseudomonas sp. YuFO8
TTGACCCTTTGGGCTTAAGTAATTGCCCAGAAGGAGGCATATGCAAATCGCAAGCTCGGATAGAAGAGCCAGCAGACAACATCACCGCAACGAGAGGTGAGCCCAGTAGCCCTGCTGTATCAACACGTCCGACAGAGTTTGCCAACGAGAAAAAACTCAACGAGCATTACGACAAGCACGGAACTGAATTTCGAGTAGAAAATAGTCACGAATATCTACTCGCTGCACGTCATGTCGTAAGCAATGGCACGCCTGTGCAATATTTGTATAGGGACACTCCAACGACCGGATATGTTTTACTTATGGGAACAAATAGGACAGGGCAGGCCAAATTTGCTTTTGCAGGATCGAATACAAATGGCCATATAACTACTCTGCATACCAAAAGCGGAAAAGACTTCTGGAGAATGATAAATGGCAACCCCTCTGACAAAACAATCAGACCTTACAACAAATAACT
>NZ_JAXDEQ010000012.1:0-175575 GCF_035065025.1 Pseudomonas sp. YuFO8
AACTGTGGGAGCCAGCCTGCTGGCGATGGCGTCGGGTCAGTCAACTCAGGTGGTGAAGCTGATGGCCTCATCGCGAGCAAGCTTGCTCCTACAGGTATTGTGGCGCTGATCAGGCTTTCGACGGCAGCGGATACAGCTGTTCGTCGAACTGCGACAGTTTCGGAAACACCAGGGGCTGATCGTCGCTCAGTTGTTGCAGGCGCTGGTCGTAATCGGCAAGGAATTGCTGGCGCGCCTCGTCGCTGATGTACGGCACATGCCAGGCCACGAATGGTTCCAGCACGTCGAAGCCAACATAGGCCAACGTCCCGCGCAGGATCGGCCGCAGCATGTCCTCCAACGGACCATGGATCGCCTCTTCACCGAACATGTGTTCACGGCCACCCAAGGTCACTGTGACCAACGCTTTTTTGCCGGCGAGCCCGCCCTGATCATAGAAACGCTTGCCGCCATAGCAAATCCCGGATACCAGTACCCGGTCAATCCAGCCCTTGAGTATCGCCGGGGTGGAGAACCAGAAGATCGGGAAGTTGAGGATCAGCAGGTCGGCCCACAGCAGCTTGTCCAGTTCCGCCTGGATGTCCGCGGCCAGGGACTGGCTTTTCACCCCCAGGCGTTGTTCCAGGGCGTAGACCAGGTACTCGGGATTTTCCCGGGACGAGAAGTCATCGGCGCTGGCCACCGGGTTCCAGTTCATCTTGTACAGGTCGCTGACCTGCACTTCGTGGCCCTGGGCTTGGAGGGTGGCAATCGCCTGGTCGCGCAAGGCGGCGGTGAACGATTGGGGCTCTGGGTGAGCGTGGACAATCAGTACTTTCATGGTAATTCCTTAGACTTTTTCCAGCGTAGGGTTTGAATTCGGGGTAGCACGGCTGGCCAGCAAGCGGTCGAGCCAGTCGGGGTCCATTTGCGGTTCGGAGGAAAACAGCAATCCGGTGTAGTCCTGATGCGGTGGGGTGAAAATAGCACTGCGCGAGCCATGATCCACCACCCTGCCCCGTTGCATCACCAGCACTTCGTCGGCGATCGCCCGCACGGTGGCGACGTCATGGGTGATGAACAGGTAGGCCACGCCGAGCTGTTGCTGAATGCGGTTGAGCAGCTTGAGCACGCCTTCGGCCACCAGCTGATCGAGGGCCGAGGTGACTTCGTCGCAGATGATCAGCTGCGGATCGGCCGCCAGGGCCCGGGCAATGCAGATCCGCTGTTTCTGCCCGCCGGACAATTCACGGGGCTGACGCTCCATGAAGGTCGCCGGGTCCAGCTCAATCATTTCCAGCAGCTCGGCGACCCGCGCACGCATGGCCTTGCCCTTGAGCCCGAGATAAAAGGTCAGCGGCCGGCCGATGATGTCGACGATGCGCTGGCGTGGGTTCAGCGCCGTGTCGGGGATCTGATAAATCATCTGGATGCGCCGCAGTTGCTCCTTGCTGCGTTGGCGGAAGTCCGCTGGCAGCAGTTGGCCGTCATACAGCACCTCGCCGTAAGTAGGCGGCAGCAAGCCGGTAATCAGTCGCGCGGTGGAGCTTTTGCCGCTGCCGGATTCGCCGATCACCGCCAGGGTCTGGCCACGATACAGCTTCAAGGAAACGTCGTGCAGCACCGGTTGATGACCGTAACTGGCGCAACTCTGGCGCAACTCCAGAAGCGGTTGCTCCTGCTGTGGCAACGCCTTGGGTTCGGTGCGGAAACTGCGCACCGCCCATAACGACTTGGTGTAGTCCTCCTGCGGGTCACCGAGCATCTTGCGGGTATCGGCCTCTTCCACCAGCTTGCCATGGCGCAGCACCATGATGCGGTCGGCCATCTGCGCCACCACCGCGAGGTCGTGGCTGATGTAGATCGCCGCACTGCCGTAGGTCTTCACCGCATCGCGAATCGCTGCCAGCACCTCGATCTGGGTGGTGACGTCGAGGGCGGTGGTCGGTTCGTCGAAGATGATCAGGTCCGGGTGGCAGGCCATCGCCATGGCAGTCATGACCCGCTGCAACTGGCCGCCGGAGACCTGGTGCGGGTAACGCTGGCCGATCTGTTCGGGGTTGGGCAAGCGCAGCACGCGATACAAGTCCACAGCCTCGCGCATGGCCTGTTCGCGGCTGATGCCGCCGTTTTTCACCGCCGTCTCGACATGTTGATCGATCAGGCGGTGAGCCGGATTGAACGAAGCCGCGGCACTTTGCGCGACGTAGGCGATGCGCAAACCGCGCAGCTTACGCAGGGCTTCGGGCCTGGCCTTGAGCAGGTCGATGCCGTCGAAATGCACGGTACCGCCGGTGATCTTGCAGCCGTCGCGGGTATAGCCCATGGCGGACAGGCCGAGGGTCGATTTGCCCGCCCCCGATTCGCCGATCAGCCCCAGCACCTCACCGCGTTGCAGGGTCAGGTCGATGCCCTTGATCAACGGATGCCAGGCGTCCTCGTAGTGGCCTTCGATGTGCAGGTTGCGGATTTCCAGCAAGGGTTTGGATGTCGTCATGTTCAGCATTCCTTGAGGCCGCTGGATTTGTGCAGCATCCAGTCGACGACGAAGTTGACGCTGACCGTGATCAGCGCCACGGCCAGGGCGGGCAGTAATGGACTGATGTCGCCGAAAGTGATCAGCACGGCGTTGTCGCGCACCATGCTGCCCCAGTCGGCGGTGGGTGGCTGGATGCCCAGGCCGAGGAACGACAGCGCACTGATGAACAGGAACACGAAGCAGAACCGCAGGCCGAATTCGGCAATCAGCGGCGCCGCCGCGTTGGGCAGTACCTCGCGGGTCACCAGCCAGTACAGGCCTTCACCGCGCAGGCGCGCAGCCTCGACGAAGTCCTGCACCACCACGTTCATCGCAACGGCGCGGGACAGGCGAAACACCCGGGTCGCATCCAGCAGCGCGATCACCAGCACCAGCGACGTCGCGTTGGTGCCGACCACACTGAGAATCAGCAAGGCAAAAATCAGTTGTGGAATGGCCATCAGGATGTCCACCACCCGCGACAGCCCCTGGTCGATCGCACCGCCCTTGATCGCCGCAATCAGGCCGCAGGTGCCGCCCAACAGGAACGCCAGCACCGTGGTCAGGAAGGCAATGCCCAAGGTGTTGCGCGCGCCATAGACCAGGCGGCTGAACATGTCGCGTCCCAGGTTATCGGTGCCCAGCAGGAACTGCCCACCCCACGGTGCGAAGCCCTCGCCCACCACCTGGGTTTCGCCAAACGGTGCGAGGACCGGGGCAAACAACGCCACCAGGATGTACACAACGATCACCAGCAAGCCGAACTGCGCACTCAGCGGCGCCCGGAGCAAAGTTTTAAGCAGGCTCATGGTCTACCCCTTTGGATGCATCAGACGTGGGTTGCTGGCAATCGACAGCACGTCGGCGCTGGTATTGAGCAGGATGTAAGTCGCGGCAAAGATCAGGCTGCAGGCCTGCACCACCGGGATGTCGCGCTTGGCCACCGAGTCCACCAGCAACTGGCCGAGGCCCGGATAGACAAACACCACCTCGACCACCACCACGCCGACCACCAGGTACGCCAGGTTCAGCGCCACCACGTTGACGATCGGTGCCAGTGCATTGGGCAAGGCATGGCGGAAAATGATCCGCGACTGGCTGATGCCCTTGAGCCGGGCCATTTCGATGTAGGGGCTGGCCAGCAGGTTGATCAGCGAGGCGCGGGTCATGCGCATCATCTGCGCGATCACCACCAGGCTCAGGGTCGCCACCGGCAGCACCGAGCGCTCCAGTACCTCGCCCAGCGAGGCGTTCGGCGAGAGATTGGAAATGCTCGGGAACCAGTTGAGCTTCACCGCGAACACCAGGATCAGGATGTAGGCGACGAAGAACTCGGGGAACGACACCGCGCTCAGGGCCGAGGTGTTGAGCAGGCGGTCGAACCAGCTGTTGCGATACAAGGCCGCGAGCATCCCCAGCAATAAGGCCAGCGGCACCGACACCATGGCCGCCAGCAAGGCCAGGCTGAAGGTGTTGCCCAGGCGATTGCCGACCAGATCGGCGATCGGCCGCTGGTTGGCCAGCGACACGCCCAGGTCACCGTGCAGCAATTGCCAGATCCAGTGACCGAAACGGGTCAGGGGCGGCAGGTCCAGGCCCAGTTGCGCACGGTAGGCCGCCACGGTTTCCGGGGTGGCGGACTGGCCGAGCATGGCCTGGGCGATATCGCCCGGGAGCAGTCCTACGGCGAGGAAGATGATGACTGAAACGGCGAACAGGGACAGCAAGCCTAATGCCAGGCGCTGCCCTAATAGCTTGAAAATACTTCTCATCGTGCGGTTCCTTGAAATGGGCACGTCTTTGAAAGCAGCGAATTACCCCTGTAGGAGCTGGCTTGCCAGCGAAAGCGGTAGGTCATCCAACATCAATGTTGCCTGTGCCGACGCCTTCGCTGGCAAGCCAGCTCCTACAGGGATCTTGGAATTACGCCTGCCACCAGCGCTCGATGACGCGCAAACCGTCGAGTTCACCGTAAGGCGCGGTCTGTCCGCCGTGTGCCACCTTGTTCGAACGCGCCGCCACCGAGCTTGCGAACAACGGCACGATCGCCCCGCCGTCATCGCGGCACAGCGCCTGCATTTCGTTGTACATCTCGCGGCGCAGCGGCTCGTTCATTTCGCCCCGGGCGGCGTTGAGCAGTTGGTTGAAACGCGGGTTGTCCCAATGGGTTTCGTTCCATGCCGCGCCCTTGGCGTAGCCGATGCTGAACATGCGGTCGGCGGTCAGGCTGCTGTACCAGAACGAGGTGGTGAAGGGTTGCTTCATCCAGACGTTGGAGAAGAAACCGTCGGCCGGCTCGCGCACCACGTCGATGTCGATCCCCGCCGCCCGCGCCTGCTCCTTGAACAGCACCGAGGCATCGACTGCCCCGCTGTACGCCGCGTCGGAGGCCTGCAGGCGGACCTTGAGCGAATCCAGGCCGGCCTGCTTCAGGTGAAAGCGCGCCTTGTCCGGATCGTAGGTACGTTGCTCCAGCGCCGTGTTGATGAAGCGGCTGCCGGGCTGGATCGGGTGATCGTTGCCCACCAGGCCATAGCCGTACAGCACCGACGCCAGCAGGGTTTCGCGGTTGATCGCGTGCTTCATCGCCAGGCGCACATCGTTGTTCTGGAACACCTGGCTATCGGTGAGCATCGGGAAGGTGTAGTGCTGGGCGCCTTTGGTTTCTTCGATCACCAGGTTCGGGTTGCGCTTGAGCAGCGCCACGGTCTTGAGGTCGACCTTGTTGATCACGTCTACCTGGCCCGTGACCAACGCGTTGATTCGCGCGGCGCCATCGCCGATCGCGACCAGCTCGGCGCCAGCGAAGTGCGCCCGCCCGGCTTTCCAGTAATCCGGGCTGCGTTCCAGGGTCATGCGCACACCCGGCTCGAAGTCCTTGAGACGATAACCGCCGGTGCCGACGCCGGCTTGCCAGTCCGGCACGCCGTCCTTGCTCGGCATGATCACCAGATGGTAATCGGCGACCACGTAGGTGAAGTCGGCATTGCCCGAATGCAGCTCGAACACCACGCTGTCACTGCCGTTGGCGCTGACCTTGGCCACATCGCCCAACACGGTCTTGGCCGCCGAGCTGGATTTTTCTCCGAGGTGATGCTGGATCGAGGCGACCACATCGTCGGCGGTCAGGGTCTTGCCGTTGTGGAAGGTCACACCCTGGCGCAACTTGAAGGTCCAGACGCGTGCGTCGGGGGTTGAGGTCCAGCTTTCAGCCAGTTCGGGGATGGCCGAGCCGTCTACGGCGATTTCAGTCAGGGTGTTATAGATCGCCGAGAAGCCGACGAAGGTGAAGGTGTCGACCCAGGAGCCGGGGTCTTTCGAGTCGGTGGTGCTGGCACCCGCCAGGCCCAGGCGCAGCACGCCGCCGGGTTTCGGTGTCGACTCGGCGGCCATGGCGCCAAACGGCAGGCCCATGGAGAACGCTCCGGCCACCGCCGCAGCTGCCGCGCTGTACTTCAGGAAGTCTCTGCGCGGGAAACTGAATTCTTGGTTCGCTTGAGTAATCTTGTTTTTGTTATCGCTCATTGCATTGCCCCTGATCAAAAACTAATGGAATACCGGTTCAACACCACGCAAGACACCGGGCCAAGGCCCGGTGCGCATAACCTTTGAATCGCCAACAGTCACACCTGGATCGCCTTCACTTCGACGAATTCGTTGAGGCCCTCTTCCCCCCATTCACGTCCGTTACCGGATTGTTTGTAGCCGCCGAAAGGCGCCTGGTAATTGAATGCCGCGCCATTGACAAAGCACTGGCCCGCCCGCAGTTGCCGGCCCAATTGCAGGGCTCGTTCGGCACTGCCGGCCCAGACGCCGCTGGACAGGCCGAACGGCGAGTCGTTGGCGAGCTGGATCGCCTGCACCTCATCGGCATAGGGGATCAGGCACAGTACCGGGCCGAAGATCTCTTCCTGGGCGATGCGCATGCGGTTGTCGACATCGGCGAACAGCGTCGGGCTGACGTAATAACCCCGTTCGAACGCCGCGGACGAGTCGCCGCCGCACAGAAGCCGCGCGCCTTCCTCCTGGCCGACCTTGATGTAATCGAGCACGGTACGGCGCTGGCCGGCCGAACACATCGGGCCGAGAAAACTTTGCGGGTCGAGGGGATCGCCCATGCGCAGGCTCAAGGTTTCTGCCAACGCCAGTTCGACGGCCTCGGCATACCGACTGGCCGGGAGCAGCATGCGCGTCAGCGCCGTGCAGGTCTGGCCGGAGTTGATCATCACGTCCTGCACGCCATAACGCACGGCGGCAGCCAGGTCGGCGTCCTCGGCAATCAGCAGCGGCGACTTGCCGCCCAGTTCCAGGCACACCCGCTTGACCGAAGGCGCAGCCGCTTGCGCGACCCGCACCCCGGCGCCGGTGGAACCGGTGAACGACACCATGTCCACATCCGGGTGTTTGGCCAACGCTTCGCCAACTTTCGAACCGGGCCCGCTGACCAGGTTGAACACCCCGGCCGGCAGGCCGATGTCCTCGATCATCTGCGCCAGCAGGAAGGCATGCAGCGGCGTTTCCTGACTCGGCTTGACCACCACCGTGCACCCGGCGGCCAGGGCCGGCGCGAGTTTGCCGATCAACTGGTGCAGCGGGTAATTCCACGGATTGATGAACGCGCAGACGCCCACCGCCTCGCGAATCACCAGCGAGTTGCCGACTTCGCGCACTTCGTCCATCAGGCCGGCGAGTTCGACGTACTGCTCCAGGCCAACGATCGGCCCGTCCACCTGCACCGAGCGGCACCATTGCACCGGCATGCCCAGCTCAGTGGTGATCACCGCGGCCATTTCATCGGCGCGGGCGCGCAGTTGTTCTGCCAGCGCGCGGATGTAGCCGGCACGCACGCTCGACGGCGTGCGCGACCATGGACCAAAGGCCTTGCGTGCGGCGGCCACGGCGTTGTCGACATCGCGTTCGTCGCCCAGGGGCACGCTGCCGGCGACTTCTTCGGTGGCCGGGTTGATCACCTCGGCGATGCCCTGGCCCGACGGGGTAATCCAGCGGCCATCGATAAACAGTGCCTTGTGGTTAAGCATGCAGCTGAGCCTCCATCAGTTCATGGGCACAACGGGCGATGCGCTGACAGGCATCGCGCAGCGGACCGGCGCCGACCACCAGGCCGAGGCGAATGTGCCCGGCCGCACTCGGCCCGAAGGCTTCACCGGCCAGTACCGAAACACCGTGGCGATCGAGCAGACGGTCGGCAAATGCCTGGGCGCTGAGCCCGGTTTCGCGGATATCGACCATCACGAACATCCCGCCATCGGGCTTCAGGGCGCGCACGCCCGGGCAATCGGCCAGGGATTCACACACCAGGTCGCGGCGCTGGCGATAGGCTTCGCGCATGGCGTCCAGTTCCGGCAAGTTGCTTTCCAGCGCCACCACGGCGGCGTCCTGGACGAAGTCGGGCGAGCCGTAGAGCATGCACAGCGCGAGGTTTTCCAGGTGCGCGGTCAGGGACGGCGACGCCACCACCCAACCGACGCGCCAACCGGTCATGGCGTGGGATTTCGACAGGCTGTTGAGGGTCGCGGTGCGCTCGGCCATGCCCGGCAGGCTCGCCGGGCTGACGTGTTCGCCCTCGAACAGCAGCTCGCTGTAGACCTCATCGGAAATCAGCCACAGGTCGTGGGCGATGCACAGTTCCGCCAAGGCTTGCCAGGTGCTGCGCGGCAGGCTCGCGCCCGACGGGTTGTGCGGACTGTTCAGCGCCAGTGCACGGGTACGCGGGGTGATGCGGGCGGCGACGTCTTCCGGCAGTACCCGGAAACCGTTCTCGGAACGCACCGGC
Source organism: Pseudomonas sp. YuFO8 (assembly GCF_035065025.1). Lineage (NCBI taxonomy): Bacteria > Pseudomonadati > Pseudomonadota > Gammaproteobacteria > Pseudomonadales > Pseudomonadaceae > Pseudomonas > Pseudomonas sp. YuFO8. The sequence continues at coordinate 8,292 of NZ_JAXDEQ010000012.1, forward strand.
ACCGGCACGACCTTGGCACCGCATGCGCCGAACACCGCTTCGTAAGTGACGTACATCGGCTCGGCGACTATCACTTCATCGCCGGGATTGAGCACGCATTGGGCGACGCAGAACAACGCGCATTGCGCCCCGGCCAGCACCGTGACCTCATCGGCCGAAACGGCCTGGCCGCTGCGCTTCTGATGACGCCGGGCGATGGCTTCGCGCAAAGCGCGCTTGCCGCGTACATCAGCGTAATGGGTGTTGCCGGCCAGCAGGCTATCGATCGCCCCCTGGACGATGGGTTGTGGCGTGTCGAAATCCGGGTCGCCCACGGACAGCAGCAGGATGTCTTCGCCCTGCTCGCGCAATGCCAGCGCGCGGTAGTGAATATCCCAGGCGGCGGCGCCGTCACCGGCGATTCGTTGCGTCAGATCGGAAAAGCGCATGGCCCTACTCCCTCTAAAAAGTTGAACGTCAGCGAACGCAGGCGTGCTTGAGTTCGATCAGGGTGACCCCGTTGCGCTTGAAGCCCAGGCGCAGGTCGGTTTGCAGTTCCGCGAGGTTCTGCGGCTGGGTTACGGAGCAACCGAAGGCACGGCCAAGGGCGGCGAAATCCGGATTACGCGGCAGTACGCCGATCGGCTCGATGTCCAGGCCAAGCATGTCGTCGCGGATCTGCCCCAGGGCGTCGTTGTTCCACAGCAGCACCACCAGCGGGCTATCCAGCTCCTCGACCGCAGTGGCCAGTTCTTGCGCGGTGTAGAGGAAACCGCCATCGCCCACCAGCACCAGGCCTGGCCGTTGCGGTGCACCGAACTTGGCGCCGATACCGGCCGGCAAGCCGTAGCCCAAGGTGCCGTAACCGGTCGGATGCAACCAGCTGCGGGTGGCCTGGCTGGCGAAGGCGTAGTTGCCGGTGTAGGCCAGCTGGGTCATGTCGGTACTGATGAAGGCGTCTTGCGGCAGTTCGGCAGCGATGCGATCAAGGATGGCTTGATGGATCAACTGCAACGAGCCATGGCTGGCCTTGACCGCTTCATGCAATGCGGCGACCGAGGCAACCGCTGCGCTGGCATCCCGTACATCGTTTGGCAGACGCTCCAGCAAACCGCTGAGGGTTTGTTGGGCATCACCCTGCAACGCCACCGTACAGGGGTAGAAATCGTTGAATTTGCGCGGATCGATATCCACACGCAGGAGTTCAGCGTTGAGCGGCAGGCGTTCACGCCAGTAATCGGTATCGGCCATTTCGGTGCCGACCGCCAGCACCACGTCGGCTTCGGCGATCAAGTTCCAGCCCGGCTCTACGCACAGGGACGAACCGGCATTGAGCGACGCGTCGGGTGGCAACAGGCCCTTGCCGGCAACGCTGGTGAACAGCGGCGCGGCCAGTCGAGTGCTGAGTTCATTCAGTTCTTTCGCCGCATTCAAGGCACCACCACCGGCGATGATCATCGGACGCTTTGCGCCGTTGAGCTTGGCCACGGCTTGATCCAGTGCAGTGGCGGACGCCGGACCACGCCCCGGACGACGCACCACGTCATTGCTCCAGTCTCGCGCCACGGGTGCCGACAACACGTCCAGCGGCACCGAAATATGCACCGGCCGTGGACGCTCGCTGTCGAACACCGCATAGGCACGGGCGATCAATTGCGGCAGGTCTTCGGCGGACAAGGCGACGGCGGAGAACGCGGTGATCGGCGCGGTCATGGCGCGCTGGTCCTGGCACTCGTGCAGGATGCCCCAGCCCTTGCCGAGGCTGGCGGTGTGGTTGACGCTGGAAATCACCAGCATCGGAATAGAGTCGGCATAGGCCTGGCCGATACCGGTGGCGGCGTTGGTCACGCCGGGGCCGGTGATGACGAAGCACACGCCGGGTTTGCCACTGACCCGGGCATAGCCGTCGGCCATGAAACTGGCGCCCTGTTCATGGCGGGTCAGCACGTGGCGAATGCCGCTACCGGGCAGGCCGCGATACAGCTCAAGGGTGTGCACGCCGGGAATGCCGAACACGGTATCGACACCGTAGTTGGCCAGCAGACGCACCAGCGCCTGGCCACCGGTCAAGGTTTTGTCTTGCATGTTCAGGTCCTCACGCATGAGCGATGCGAATCAACGCATCGACCGCGGTCGTGCCATGGGCGCCGACCAACAATGGGTTCACATCGAGTTCCAGCAACTGCGCGGCGTTTTCGCAGGCGTAGTCGGCCACGGCGCGGATCGCCGCCACCAGTGCGTCCAGGTCCGCCACTTCGCGCCCACGAAAACCTTGCAGCAACGGGGCGCTGCGCAGGCTCAGCAAGGCCTGGCGAATTGCGCCGTCGGTGGTCGGCAGCAACAGGCTGCGACTGTCCTTGAGCAACTCCACCAGAATCCCGCCCGCGCCAATCACCAGCGCCAGGCCAAAATCGTTTTCGCGCTTGATGCCGACGATCAGTTCGGCCAGCGGTGGCTTGGCCATCGGCTCCAGCAGCACTTGATCGAAGGGCACGTCCGGCGCGTACGCGGCAATGTTCGCCCGCATGTTTTCCAGGGCAGCGCTCAGGGCGGCGCTGTCCTCGAGGTTCAGGGCCACGGCGCCGGCTTCAGTCTTGTGCGGCAACTGTGCACTCACGGCTTTCAATACCAGCGGATAACCCAGTGCCTGGGCATCGTTCAGCGCGTTGTCCGGGTTGCTCAATACACCATTGGGTGTCGGTAGACCGAACGCACGCAACGCCTGTTTCGAGTCCCACTCATTGAGCAGCTGTCCTTCGCCTTCCAGCGCTTGCGGGCAGAGTGGCACGAGGGCCGATTCGCCCAGCGCCAGCAACGCCTGGCGGTTGCGCTGATAACCGGCGATGCGGCCCCAGGCAGCCAAGCCGTCTTCCACGCCTTGCAATGCCGCCACACCTTGGGCATGCAACTGCTCGCGGGCGTGGGCCGGCAACAGTTCCGGGAATGCCGAGGTGACGAATCCGGTCTTGCCATGCCGCACCAGCGCCTTGCAGTACAGGTCCAGCAGCAGGTCGCACTCCTTGCGCTCGCCGGTAAACTCCGCCGGATAGTCGAGCACCAGCATCGCCGCATCGGCTTCGGTGCGCAGGGCGCTGTCGAGCATGCGGTTCAGCGCCTCGCCGTCGCCCCAGATCGCCGTGGTGAAATCCAGCGGGTTGACCAGGTTGGCGTAGCTGGGCAGCACCTCGGCCAGTTCGCCGACTTGCCCGGCATCGAGCTTGGGCAAAGCCAGTTCATTGCGTTCCGCGTAGTCGGCGATCAAACCAGCATCGCCACCGGAACAGGCCAGCGCGATCAGGCTGTTGCCCGCCGGCAAGTTGCCGCAGGCCGCCGCTTTCAGGGTTTCGACGAAGCTCACCGGGCCGCTGACGCGAATCACCCCGAGGCGATCGAACAGCGCGTCGTACAACGCATCGGAACCGGACAGCGAACTGGTGTGACTCAGGGCCAGTTCAGCGCCGATCTGCGACACGCCGGTTTTCAGTGCGATGATCGGGATGCCCTTCTCCAGCGCCTTGTGCGCGGCGCGGGCGAATCCCGGGACGTTCTTCAGGCCTTCCAGGTGCAGGCCGATGGCGGTGACACGCGGCTCGTCGAGCAGAACGTCCATCAGTTCGGCCACGCCCAGTTGCGCCTGGTTGCCCACCGAGGCCATGTAGGCCACCGGCAGCGAGCGGTCGCTCATGGACAGGTTGTAGGCGAAGTTGCCGCTCTGGGTCAGCACCGCCACGCCCTTCTCCACCGCTTTGCCGCCATGGGCCACCGGCCACAGCGCGCTGCTGTGCAGGTAGTCGAGCAGGCCGTAGCAGTTGGGGCCGAGCAAGGCCATCTCGCCCGCGGCTTCGAGCAATTGCTGTTGCAGGGCCTGGCCTTCGGCGCCGGTCTCGGCGAAACCCGAGGCGTAGCAGATCGCGCCGCCGGTGCCGATGGCCGCAAGCTCCGCGACGCAGGTCAGGGTCAGGTCACGGTTGGTGGCGATGAACACCGCGTCGGGCCCGCACGGCAGGTCGGCAACGCTGCGCACGCACGGCACGCCTTCGAGGCTGTCGTGCTGCGGGTTGACCAGCCACATCTGTCCTGGGTAGCCGCCCTCGGCGCAGCGCTTGAGGGCGCGGGCCATGCTGCGGCCGCCGACAAAGGCCACATGCCGGGGCGCGAGCATGCGCTTGAGGTTGTCACGAATGGTCTGGGACATGGGAATTCTCCGGGCCGATCAGCGCAGCAGCGGCCGCAGCAGTTCGCGGGAAATGATGTGCCGCTGGATTTCCGAGGTGCCTTCCCAGACCCGCTCGATCCGCGCGTTACGCCAGATGCGTTCCACCGGACTTTCGTCCATCAGGCCCATGCCGCCAAAAATCTGCACCGCCTCGTCGGCCGCGCGACCGAGCACTTCGCTGGCGAACAGCTTGGCCATGCCGGCCTCGCCGTCGGTCATGGTGCCCTGGTCCATTTTCCAGGCGGTGTGCAGGGTCAGCAGCTCGGCAGCGCGAATCTGCGTGGCCATGTCAGCCAGCTTGAACGACACGCCCTGGAAGTTGCCGATGGCCTGGCCGAACTGTTTGCGATCCGCCGCCCATTGCAGCGACACGTCCAGCGCCCGTTGCGCCTGGCCCACGCAGTTGGCGGCGACCATGACCCGGCCGGCGGTGAGCCAGGCGTTGGCCACGTCCCAACCCTTGCCGACTTCGCCCAGGACTTTATTGGCCGGCACGCGGCAGTCGTCGAAGAACATTTCGAAGGTGTGGTAACCGCGGTTGCTCACGCACTTGGGACCCCGGCGGATGGTCATGCCCGGGGTGTTGCGGTCGACCAGGAACGAGGTCACGGCGTTGCGCTTGCGGCCGTTGTGTTCGTAAGTGTCAGTGACGGCGAAGACGATGGCGAAATCGGCGTGGCCGGCGTGGCTGATGAAGTGCTTGCTGCCGTTGAGCACGAAGTCGTCGCCCTCACGCACAGCGCGGGTCTTGATCGCGTTGGCGTCGGAGCCGGCGCCCGGTTCGGTCAGCGCGAAGCAGTCGATTTTCTCACCCTGGATACACGGCAACAGGTAGTCGTTGATCTGCTCGCCGGTGCAGGCCATGAGGATTTTCGACGGCCGCGCAACGAAAACGTGCAGCGCCCAGGAAACCTTGGAAAGCTCACGTTCGATCAGTGCCTGGGACAGGTAGTCCAGGCCACCACCGCCCACCTCCTCCGGCATGTTGAAGGCATAGAAACCGGCGGCGATCGCCTTGCCGCGGATCTGCGCGGCCAGCTGCGGGGAGACTTCGTCGGCGCGGTCGACCTCGGTTTCATAGGGCAGCAGTTCCTTCTCGACGAAGCTGCGTACCGAGTCCACCAACATTTCTTGTTCTTGGGTCAGTTGGAAATTCATGCTGCTACCTGTTGTTCGTGTGCAATGAGAGGTTTGCCGAGATTTAACGACCGATAAAACGTGCCGGGCGTTTTTCCGTGGCGGCGCGCAGGGCTTCGTTGCCGTCTTCACTGCGCCCACAAAGCAGGCCGGCGGCCAGTTCCGCTTGCAGTTGCTCGGGCAAGTTGCGCTCGGCGCCTTCGCGCATGAGCTTTTTGGTCTGGGCGAAAGCAAAGGTCGGCCCGGCGGCCAGGCGTGCGGCGAGTTCGCCAGTGACGCTCAGCAGCTGCTCGTCGGCGCAGACTTCGCCGACCAGCCCGGCGGCCAGGGCGCGGTCGGCGCCCCACAATTCGTCGAGGAACAGCAAGCGCTTGGCTTGCTCGGTGCCGATCAGCCGTGGCAGGTGCCAACTGGCGCCGGCGTCCGGCGAGTACGCCATGCTGGTGTAGCCGGCCTTGAACCGAGCCGATTGCCCGGCGATGCGCAGGTCGCAGCACAGGGTCAGGTCCATCCCGGCGCCGACGGCGGTGCCGTTGATCGCGGCGATGGTCGGTTTTTCCAGGCGGTGCAGGCGGGTCATCAGGGCGTGGGCGGTTTCGGTCCAGCCGTAGGTTTCAAGGGCGCCACGGGCTTCGGCTTCGGCCCATTCCGCCAGGTCGGCGCCGGCGCAGAAGCTGCGACCGCTGCCGGTCAAGACCACCACGCGCACCGCCGGATCGGCGTTGAAGGTGTCGAGCAAGGCGTGCAGGTTTTTCAAGGTCGGAATGTCCAGCGCATTGCGCTGGGCGGTGCGATTGAGGGTGATCCAGGCGACGCCGGCTTCGACCTGACTGAGCAGCGAATCATGAGTAGTCATGCGAGTCCTCGAATTATTGTGATTGGTCTGAGGTGATGCGACTTGAGGCCATACTAAACGAGTGTTCAGTAAGGCGGCAATCGGTGGAGAAATGGGCTGTAACACGCTCGAATATTCAATAACACATTGGTTTTATTAGTTTTTTTTCAGATTTCGAGGGATGCGCCTCTGCTGCTGTTACAACTTCGAACAACTGGCGACAGGACGCAGATCTATTGCCCACCACAAAACCAATGTGGGAGCGGGCTTGCTCGCGAAGAGGCCCTGTCAGTCAACATTATTGGTGACTGACACAGCGCTTTCGCGAGCAAGCCCGCTCCCACAGGGAATGTGTGTGATAGAAGGAATTAAACAGTCGGCAGGCTCGGCGCCAGCACCGCCCCGCGCTTGCGATGGATCAGGAAGTACGCGCCATAACACAGCGCAATGAATCCAAAGCCCCAATACAGCGATGGCCGCTGGGTTTCATCCAGTGCCAGGAACACGAACAGCGAGCAGCACAGTGCGATGCACATCAGCGGCAACACCGGGAACCACGGTGCGCGGTATTTCAGGTCGCTGAGTTGGCCGCCGTCACGCAGGTAGGCCTTGCGGAACTTGTACTGCGCCAGTGCGATGACAATCCAGGTCACGGTGCCCGACATCCCGCTCACTGCCATCAACACCATGAACAAGGTGTCGGCGGCGACGAAACTGGTCATCAGCGACACCAGCGCAAAGCACAGGGTGATGCTCAAGGCGCGCAACGGCACGCCGCGCTTGCTCAATGGCGAAAGACTTTTCGGCGCCATGCCGGTTTTCGACATGGCCCACAGGATGCGCGTCGAGGCATACAGGCCGGAGTTGCCCACCGACAGGATCGCCGTGAGGATCACGAAGTTCATCAGGTCGGCGGCGTAGGGAATGCCGACCATGTCGAACACCTGCACGAACGGGCTTTCCATCAGCCCCGCCTGCTGCCACGGCACGATCGCCGACAAGACGATAATAGCCAGCACGTAAAAGATCAGTACACGGAACACCACGTTGCGCACTGCACGGGGAATGCTTTTTTCCGGCTGATCGGTTTCACCCGCCGCCACACCCATTATCTCGCAGCCCTGGAAGGCATAGACTACGGTCATCATCACCGCGAACACCGCGGACAGGCCGTTGGGGAACAGCGAATCACCGATCAGATTGGTTGCCATCGGCGCCGGTGCGCCACTGCTCAGCGGCATCACACCGAAGATCACCAGCACGCCGACCACGATGAACCCGAGAATCGCCGCGACCTTGATCCCGGAGAACCAGTATTCCGCTTCACCGAAGGCACGGGTCGCCAGGGCATTGATACCGAACAGCACCACCACGAACAGCGCCGACCAGTACCAGATCGGCACCGCCGGGAACCAGCGGGTCATCAGCATCCCGGCGGCGGTGAATTCCAGGCCCACGGTGGTGGCCCAGCTCATCCAGTACACCCAGCCAATCATGAAGCCGGTGGCCGGGCCGATGAATTTGGTGGCGTGGGTCTGGAACGAACCGGACACCGGCATCTGCACCGACAGTTCGCCCAGGCAGACCATCACCAGGTACATCAGGAAACCGGCAACCAGGTACGCCAGGATCGCCCCCACCGGCCCGCCCTGGTTGATGGTCACCCCGGACCCCATGAACAGCCCGGTGCCGATCACGCCGCCCAGGGACAGCATGAAAATGTGCCGGCTTTTCAGGGCGCGGGTCAGTTGGATGCCTTTACGATCAGTGGATTCGTTCATGCCCGGCACCTCGAGTCGGTGGCACGGACAGCGCATGACAGGTCGTCACGGCGCAGGGAGGAAGGAGCTTTACGGCAATTCATTATTATTATCTCCAATAAGCTTCGAAGACCGCGCTGCGGCGGTTGCGTCGATTATTGGAAAGCCATGTAAGGTCGCGTTGTACGTAAAGATCGAAGTTGTAGAAAGTCGTAACAAAAATGTACGTCAGCTCTGCAACAGGCCTTTGAGGGTATGCAGTGAACGTTGCAGTTGTACTTCGACGGCGGGCACCAGCGCTCGAATCGTCGGTTCATCATTGCCCAGCGCCGCCTCTTCCAATGTGCGTAATACCGAGGCAAATGCCCGAAACCCCAGGGAATCGCTGCTGCCGGCCAAACGGTGGGCAAGCTGTGCAACTTCGGTGCAATCGTCGGCTTCGATGGCTTCGCCCAGTGCCTCACGGTGTTGCAGGATCGAATCGCGCAGCACGGCCAGCAGGCCCTGTACTTTCTGTTCGCCGAGCAAGGTGCGATGGGTTTGCAGCAAGGGCCAGTCCATCGCTTCATCGTCTACCGGCGACGGGGCGGGAGTAGCCTGCCCCGCCAGCACCTGTCGCAGGTTTTCCAGCTTCAAGGGTTTGGCCAGGATGCCATCCATGCCGGCATCCAGGTAACCGCGCACCAGCGCCGGTTGCACGCTGGCGGTCAGGGCAAAGATACGTGTTTGCCGGTTCGGTCCGTCGTCGCTACGGATCTGTTGGCACAACTGGACGCCACTCATCCCCGGCAGGTGCACATCCAGCAAAATCAGGTCGAACGTCCGCGCCGCGCATTGCACCAAAGCCTGTTCAGCATCGATAGCCAGCCAGACCCCATGCCCGTCCCGTCGCAGCAGGCCCTCGGCGACTTCACGGTTGAGCGCCACGTCCTCGACCACCAGGATGTCCAGCGCCGGGCCCGCCATCTGGGTCGGTGCCGGGTTCACAGCAGCGATCGCCGGCTGCAGCGTCACTTCGAACCAGAAACAACTACCGCGCCCGATTTCGCTGCTGACGCCGATGCAACCGCCGATCTTCTCCACCAGGTGTTTGCAGATGGCCAAGCCCAATCCCGTGCCGCCATAACGCTGGGCGACTTCTTCGCTGGCCTGGGTGAAGCGTTCGAAGATCTTCGCCTGCATCGCCGGGGCAATGCCAATGCCATTGTCCGTGACACTCACCCGCAAACGTTGGCCGGGCGCAAGCAACGCCACTTCGACACTGACGTCGCCGCCTTCAGTGAACTTGATCGCGTTGGCCAACAGGTTGCTCAACACTTGCCGCAAGTATTGCTCGGCGCCGTGGTGATGCTCGGCGACCTGCTGATCGACCCGGCAATTGAGGACCGTGTCGTTGTCCAGCGCCTTGGGTTCGAGCAACGTGAGGACTTCGTCGAGCAATTGGCGAATGGAGAAATTTACCGGTTCAGGCAGGCTGGTCCCCTCCTCCAGCTTGGCGAAATACAGCACTTCGTTGAGGATGGTCAGCAGACCCTCGCCGGCCTTGTGCAGCGCATCCAGGCGCTTGCCGTCCTGCGGTTCGAGACGGGCACCACGCAATAATTCGGCCATGCCCAGGATACCGTTGAGCGGCGTGCGCAGTTCGTGGCTCATGGTCGCCAGGAACCGCGACTTGGCGAGGTTGGCCGCTTCGGCTTCGTCCTTGGCGCGCATCAGGCTGGCGGTGCGGCGCTCGACCATTCGTAGCAATTCATCGCGGTTGTCCTGCAGGGCCAGGCGGTCGGTTTCCCGGCGGTCGATGTCACTGAGGATCGCCCTGCGCATGTCGTCGAGGGCATGGGCCACGGTGTCGATCTCGTCGTTCTGCGCGCTGCGCCGCTTGTCCAGGCGCAACGGCTCGTGCCATTGCCCGGCGGCAATGCGCCGGGCAAATTCGGCCATGACTTTCAGGTGGCGGGTCACCAGCCGATAGAACAGGCCCGACAGCGCCACCGACAGGCCGCAGAAAAACACCGCCATCCACAACAGGTTGGTCAGGCCGGTGGCATACAGGCGTTGATACACCGCCCCCAAATCGGTGCTGACCTGCAGTTCGCCGAGATGACGCAACGGGCCGGAAGGCGGTTGGTAATCCAGGGCAAAACGCTCGATACGCAACGGCCCTGCAGGCGCGGGGTTGCCTTGCACCAGGTCGAAATCGGCACCGGTCAAATGCACCCTGGCGACGTCGGAGAAATCCACCAGACCGCGCAACTGCACCTTCAACTGCTCCTCGTCCAGATCCCAGAGGCTGCGCTCCAGGCTGGCCAGGTAACCGGCGCGGATCAGCTCCATGCGCGAGTCGATCTCGCGCATTTCCCGGCGATACTCGATGTACAGCTGCACGCTGCTGGCCAGCACGGTAAAACACAGGCTGAACAGCAGAATGAACAGCAGCAGGCGCCGCAACAGTCCGCCGGGACGCGCGCGAATCATTGCGCGTCCGCCGGCAGGTTGATCATGTCGCGGTAGGTGACTTCGCTTTCATTGAGCAGGCGCTCGACATCACCGGCATCGACCATGCGCTGCAACTGCGCATCGATCTGCGGCATCTGTGCGGCCAGTGGCGAGCGGCGGGAAACGGCGACCCGCAGGTAGTCCACGCTCAGGGCCTTGGGCAAGGCGACGATGTCCTCGGCGCCGGGCAGGTTTTCCACGTACAGCTCGCCGGTGCGGCGCTCCTGGGTGATGAAATCGATGCGCCCGCGAATCAGCTTGCCGAAGTTCTGCCGGCTGCTGGCGACCCATTCGATGTTGTTGTGCTGCGCGACCATGCGATCGAACGCCACGCCGTAGCTTTCACCGAACAGCAGGCCGCCACGGTAATGGGCCAGGTCCTGCAGGTGTTCGAACTTCACCGGATGCTGGCGATTGATGAACAACGCCACTTCTTCGCGCAGCACCGGTACGCTGGAAAACAGCATGCTCTGTTCCCGTTGCGCGGTGCTGTAGGCCAGCACCACATCGACCCGGCCTTCGGCGGCGTCGAGCAGGCAGCGTTTCCAGTTGCCCAACACCACGACCTCGACCTCGTAGCCGAGCTGGCTGAACAACTGCTTGACCACGCTCGGCGCCAGACCGCGGACCTGCTTGCCGTCGCTCCAGGAAATCGGCGGATACACCGGGTAATCGCAGTAGCGGATTTTTTCCGCGGCCTGCACCGTGCCCGCCGACAACACCAGCACTACCCAGAGCCAGCGCCTCACTGCCGTCACGCCGCCAGGCTGGCAGTGAACAGGTACCCGGCGCCGTGGATGGTGATGATCAGCTGCGGTTCGGCGGGATCGTCGTGCAACTTGCGGCGCAGGCGCCCGACCAGCACGTCGATCGAGCGGTCGTTGGGCACCCATTCGCGGTTGCGGATCTGGTCCATCAACTGGTCGCGGCTGAGGGTGTGGCCGCTGTTGCGCAAGAACACGCTGAGCAACTGGTATTCGCCGTGGGTCAGCAAGGTCTCGCAGCCGGCCGGGTCGATCAGGCGTCGGCGGTCGGTGTCCAGTGCCCAGCCGGCGAACTGTTTGACCGGTTTGGCGACGGCGGCGACCGGCTGTGGCGTTTGCGCATGGCGGACCCGGCGAATCAGGTTTTTTGCCCGGGACACCAGTTCCCGCGGGTTGAGGGGCTTGATCACGTAGTCGTCAGCGCCGCATTCGAGGCCGACGATGCGGTCGATTTCGTCGTTGCGACCGGTGATCAGGATGATCCCGACTTCCGAGCGCACCCGCAGTTCGCGGGTCAGGGTCAGGCCGTCCTTGCCCGGCAGGCGGATATCGAGCATGACCAGGTCGACCGCCTGGTTGGCCAGGAAGGTTTCGGCCAGTTCCGCCGTGGCGGCGCAATGCACGTCGTAGCCTTCCTGGGACAGGTAGGCATGCAACAGTTCGCGAATCAGCGGATCGTCATCGACGATCAGTACCCGAGGAGTCATTGCTGGGTGTCCTGCTTGTTTCTTATTAGGGGGACTGCATCAGCGGCAGAGAGTAGCCACTGCTGAACGGGTGATCAACAGCTGCTCGTCTGCAGGCAAAAACGCTGGCGGCCGCCGGCCTGCAAACCATCGACCCAGGCCTCGCAAATCTGCATGCCCTGCTCGGGGGTAAAGGTCCCGGGGTTGAGCCCGGACTCCAGCCACAGGCCATCGAGCAGTGCGCTGAGGCTGATCGCGGCCAGATCGGCATCGAAATTCTCCCAGCCCTCCTCCTGCGCCAATTCCCTGAGCACCTTGCCCAGGATCGCGCGGTACTCGCCATAGGAATGATCGTGGGCCTGATTGATCGCCTCGGCGGTTTTCACCGCGCCCCAGAAGGCGAGCCAGGCGTCGATCAGCTGCGGGTCGAGCAATTCGGCGGAGAACGAACCGCGGAAAAACGCCGACAGGCGCTCGCGGGCATTGGGCGCCGCTTGCTCCATGGCATCGCGCAGCAGGGTCATGACGCGCCCGGTGATCGCCATGTAGGCCTCGGCCACCAGTTCGTCCTTGCCCGAATAGTGATGGCTGATCAGCCCCACCGACACACCCGCCTCGGCGGAAATCTTGCGGATCGACGCGCCCTGGAAGCCATGGCGCTTGAGGCACACCAGCGTCGCCTCGATCAGGTTGGCTTTGCGCAACTCCGGTTCCATGCGAGAAAAACGGGCTTCCTGGTTCATGGGCGACGCTCCTGGTTTGTCCATCGTTGAACGACTGTACAGCAAGAGGCGGTTTGGCTGCCACATCGTGTAATCGTTCTTCGCAGGCAAGCCTGGCTCCTACATTAGATTGCGTATTACCCTCACCGTCCGCCTCGCCATTTAATACACCTTCATGATTTGCTCACTTCGCAATACCGCATTGGCTGCCCTGTGCCTGTCACCCTTCGCCGCTGCCGGGATCGAGGTGATCCAACCGGTGCACCCGGTGTGGTTGCTGGAACAACCCTACGCCGGGAATGCCCTGCTCACCGCACGGACCTTCGGGGACAGTGCCTATGGGGATTATCGCGTCAATGCCACGTTGCAGATCAGTTGTTCCCAAACAGCCCGTTTGACCCTGCAGATCGCACCGGCATCCCTGGGTTTTGACAGCGATCCCTTTGAAGGTCCCGATGCAACCGCCGATGGGCCCCTGCAGATCACCACGGGAACACGTCCCAGCGTCGAGCATCGGGTTTCCGGCAGCTGGACCGCTGGCGGGGCTTTCCAGGTAGGGGACTTGTTTTCGATCAGTACGGACATTGCACCGTCTGAGCTGGAGTATTGGCTGAGCGATGCTTCGCGCGGACAGCCGCTGAAACTTTCGTTGGCCCCGGCGAAAACAGGCGGGAAACCACTGACCGCTACATTTTCGTTGCCGCAAGACAATCAAGGGTTGAAACACGCGTGCCTTGGGGCCAGGCCAGGGTTGTGAAGTTGGCAGGTCCGCCGCCATCGCTGGCAAGCCAGCTCCTACAGGTTACGCGTTGGTCACGGATTCTGCGTACACCCATTACCCCTGTAGGAGCTGGCTTGCCAGCGATGAGGCCAGCCCGTACAACCGAGCATTCAGATCAATCCCGATACCCCGGCGCCACCCGCTCCAACAACCTCAACAACGCCGCCCAAGCCAATTGCATCGCATCCGGATCGCTCAACTCCCCCTCCTCAAGCGGCCGCCCCGGATCATTGAACTGCCGCTCGGTATGCGCACAAACCTCATCCGGTGGCAACACCACCTCGCCAGCCGCCTGCGCCGCCAGCTGGATTTCGCAAGCCTTTTCCAGGTAATACATGCGCAAAAATGCCTGGCTGACGGTTTCGCCCACGGTCAGCAGGCCGTGGTTACGCAGCATCAATACCGGCTTGTCGCCCATGTCCGCCACCAACCGTTGCTGCTCACTCATGTCCAGCGCCACGCCTTCGTAGTCGTGGTAGGCAACCCGGCCATAGAACTCCATGGAAATCTGGTTCACCGGCAACAACCCGCACTTGAGCGCCGCCACCGCACAACCGGACTTGGTGTGGGTGTGCAGCACGCACTGCGCATCTTCCCGGGCGCCGTGAATGGCGCTGTGGATCACGAACCCGGCCGGGTTCACCGGGTACGGCGACGGCTCGACGGCGCGGCCATCGAGGTCGATCTTGACCAGGTTGGACGCGGTGATTTCGTCGAACATCAGCCCGTAGGGATTGATCAGGAAGTGATGCTCAGGTCCCGGAATACGCACCGAGATGTGGGTGAAGATCAGGTCGGTCATGCGAAAGTGCGCAATCAGGCGATAACAGGCCGCCAGTTCTTCGCGCAGGCGCTGTTCGGTCACGCTGCATTCAGGGGTGGTCAGGGGTGTGGCGATGTTGTTCATCGGGCGGATTCTCCAGGCAGTTCGGCTGGGCAGACAGTAAGACTGGACGCTTCGACACGTCCAGCCATCCTCGCGACTTATTTGCTGGCCCAGGCGTTGAAGCGCTCTTCCAGTTCTTCGCCATGGTCGACCCAGAATTCGACGTTCATCGACAACGCGCCCTTGAGGTTCTGCGGCGCCGTGGGCACCCACTGTGCCAGTTTGTCATCGAGACGCGCGGCAGCCTGGATGTTGGTCGGGCCGTAGGGGATCTGCTCGACGTATTTCACCTGGGCATCCGGCTGGTTGGCGAAGGCGATGAAACGCTTGGCCTGGTCGACGTGCCGGGAGCCCTTGATGATCGCCCAGTAGTCCATGCCGTACAGGCTGCCGGGCCAGACCAGACCCAGGTGGCTACCTTTCTGCGCGGCGTCGGCAATGCGCCCGCTGTAGGTCGAGGTCATCACCACATCGCCGGCGGTCAGCCATTGCGGCGGTTGCGCGCCCGCCTCCCACCACTGGATGTATGGCTTGAGTTCCGTGAGTTTGGCAAATGCCCGGTCCACGCCCTGCGGGGTGCCAAGCACCTTGTACACCTCATCGACCTTGACCCCGTCCGCCAGCAAGGCGAACTCCAGGTTGTACACCGCGCGTTTACGCAGCCCACGCTTGCCGGGGGTTTTCTTCACGTCCCAGAAGTCTGCCCAGGAGGTCGGGGCCTGGGCCAGTTTGTCGGTGTCGTAGGCAATGGCCACGCTCCACACCAGCGCGGCGGAACCGCATTCCTGCGCCGCCTCGGGGATCAACTGGTCGGCTTGCCCCAGACGGGTCCAGTCCAGCCGCTCGTACATGCCTTCCTCGCAACCGCGCATCAGGTCCGGGCCTTCGATCTGCACCACGTCCCAGTCGACGTTGCCGGTGTCGACCATGACTTTGATTTTCGCCATCTCGCCGTTGTATTCACTCTGGATCACCTTGCTCTGATCCACGGCGGCAAAAGGCTGGAAGAACGCCACGTCCTGGGCTTTTTGTCCGGCGCCGCCGTAACCGACCACCACCATCTCCGATGCTGCCTGTGCGCTGCCCAGGCCCATGGCCAAGGTCAACGCCAAGGGATAAAAACCGTGCTTGAGCGTATTCGATTTCATCAGTGGTTCCTCGTGCAGGTGCCAGGCGACTGCAGGTCGGCATGGCCCTTTTTTATTGTTGGTGAGGGTCGCCCCAGGAGCGGGCTCGAAACGAAACTACTCAAGGCCCAGTAAAAAAACAAGTTGATTTTTTACTGAAGGTAAATTTCTATAGACCAAACAACAACAACGAAAACCTGATGCCTCTGTAGGAGCGAGCTTGCTCGCGATGGACTTGAGGGCGATGCGTTTATCCAGACAACACGCGTCATCGTTAACGTCCATCGCGAGCAAGCTTGCTCCTACAGGTCAGCCGCCGGAGTAACCGCACCATGCCGAGCCCGTCCCCTGCCTTCGCGCACCTGTTCGAACCCTTGCAGATCCGTGGCAAGCGCCTGAAAAACCGCATCATGTCCAGCGGTCACGACACCTCGATGCCCACCGACAACCTGGTCAACGAGCAACTGATTGCCTATCACAAGGCGCGTGCCGAAGGCGGTGCCGGGCTGATCGTGCTGCAAGTGGCCGGGGTGCATGACAGTGCGCGCTACACCTCCCATGTGCTGATGGCCACCGACGATGAATGCATCGAGGGCTACCGCAAACTCGCGCAAACCTGCCATGCCCACGGCACGGTGGTGCTGTCGCAAGTGTTCCATCCGGGGCGGGAAATCATGGAGTCCAGCGATGGCCTGCTGGCGGTGGCCTACTCGGCGTCGGCGGTGCCCAACGAGCGTTTCCGGGTGATGCCACGGGCGCTGGACCAGGCGATGATCGACGAGATCGTCGCCGGTTATGCCGCTGCTGCCCGACGCCTGCACCAGGCCGGCATCGATGGCGTGGAAGTGGTCGCCAGTCACGGTTACCTGCCGGCGCAATTCATCAACCCGCGGGTCAACCGCCGTACCGATGGCTACAACGGTGAGCTGGAACAGCGTTTGCGTTTCCTGCGCGAAGTCATTGCCGCCGTGCGCGCGGCGACTGATGAGCAATTCATCATCGGGCTGCGCATCTCCGCCGATGAGCGCGATCCTGAAGGGCTGACCGAAGACGAATCATTGACCGCCGTACAATCGCTGCAAGGGCAGCTGGATTACGTGCACATCGTCGCCGGTACTTCGGCATCCCTCGGTGGTGCGGTGCACATCGTGCCGCCGATGGCGATCGAAGCGGCGTACCTGGCCAAGGAGGCCGGCACCTTCAAGGCTGGCTTGAACATTCCCTTGTTCGTCACCGGGCGCATCAACCAGCCCCAGGAGGCCGAGTTGATTCTGGCCCGGGGTCAGGCCGATGTGTGCGGCATGACCCGGGCGCTGATCTGTGACCCGCAGATGCCCAACAAGACCGACACCGGCCACGTCGAAGATGTGCGCGCCTGCATTGCCTGCAATCAGGCGTGCATCGGGCACTTCCACAAGGGCTTGCCGATCTCCTGCATCCAGCACCCGGAAACCGGCCGTGAACTGACTTTTGGTCAGCGCCAACCAACTGCAAAACGCAAACGCATCATGATCGCCGGCGGTGGCCCGGCTGGCATGAAGGCCGCCGCCGTCGCCGCCCAGCGCGGGCATGACGTGACGCTGTACGAAGCCAGCTCGCAATTGGGCGGTCAGGTGTTACTCGCGCAATTGCTGCCACGGCGTAGCGAGTTCGGCGGCGCCAGCACCAACCTGCAGCGGGAAATGGAACTGGCCGGGGTGCGTGTGGTGCGCAATACCCGGGTCGACCGCGCCTTGGTGGAGCAGGAAAAACCGGACATGGTGATCGTCGCCACCGGTGCCGAGCCCTATTGGCCGTTCTTCGAACGTGGCGGCGAACTGCAGGTGGTGGATGCCTGGCAAGTGCTGCGTGAAGAGGTGCAGATCGGCCGTTCCGTGGTGGTGGTCGACTGGCGCTGCGACTGGATCGGCCCCGGCATTGCCGAGCGCCTGACCCGGGCCGGGCATCAGGTGCAACTGGCGGTGAACGGTACCCATTGCGGGGAGAACCTGCCGCTGTACGTGCGCGATCAACTGGCTGGCGAGCTGCACAAGCTCGCCATTCCCATCATCCCCTACGCCCGGTTGTACGGCTGCGACGACAACACGGTCTACCTGCAACACACCGCCAGCGGTGAGCCGATGTTGCTGGAAAATATCGATACGCTGGTGCTGTGCCAGGGCCATCAACCGGTGGATACCCTGGGTGCAGAGTTGCAAGGCCTGGTGGAATTTCGCCGCATCGGCGACTGCCTGGCGCCGCGTACCGCCGAAGAAGCGATTTACGAAGGGTTGAAAGTCGCGTGGGAGCTTTAAGCCTGTTTATACTCCGGGGCTTTGAAACACCCTTGTAGGAGCTGGCTTGCCAGCGATGGAGTCGATAACACCGCGATTATCCGGTAAGCACGCGTTATCGTTCACGACCATCGCTGGCAAGCCAGCTCCTACAAGGGTTCACGTTCTACCCGGTTTGGAATTCGCCATGAGCAACAGCAGCAAGACCCAGGCCGCATCAGGTAGCGCCGAACCGCATTTCCTCGGCACGCGCATCCGCGGCCTGCGCAAACGTCGGGGCATGACCCTGGCGGAATTGGCGCAACAGAGCGAACTGACCGCCGGCTACATCAGCCAGCTGGAACGCAACCTCGCCTATCCGTCGATCCCGGCGCTGTTCAACATCGCCCGCAGTCTCGGCGTGACTATCCAGTGGTTCTTCGCCAGCGAGGCGATCACCGATCCTGAAGACGACGGTATTGTCGTGCGCAAGCACAGCCGCCTGAACGTGCATTACGAAGACGGCATCGTCGATCAGCTGTTGACCCCGCAAGTCAACCGCCAGCTGGAAATGCTCCACTCGCGTTTCCCGCCCGGCACCTACAGCCAGCAAAGCTACAGCCACGACGGCGAAGAAGCCGGTTACCTGCTGTCGGGCAGCTTCGAGTTGTGGGTCGGCGAGCGCTACTTCCAGCTCAATGAAGGCGACAGTTTCAGTTTCTCCAGCCAGGAGCCGCACCGCTACGGTAACCCTGGCGAGGTGGATGCCGTGGTGATCTGGGTGATCACCCCGCCGACCTTCTAACGCCGGCCGCGCCCGCTTGCCTGAGCGACACATGCACGCTTGAGGGTGTCGCTCGGCAGTTCCTTGAACAGCGCGCGATAGCTGCTGGAAAACCGTCCCAGATGCCAGAACGACCAGTGCATGGCCACTTCGGCCACGGTGGTTTGCGTCGGCGTGCGGCTGAGCAGTTCGCGGCGGGCACTGTTGAGGCGGCGCAGGCGCAGCCACTGGGTCGGCGCCATGCCGGTGTAGGTCTTGAACGCGTGTTGCAGCTGGCGCAGCGAAACCCCGGCGACCCGGGACAACTCCAGCAGGTTGAGCTGCTCCTCCGGGCTGTCCGCCGCCCATTCCCCTACCCGCTGCATGATCGCCCGCTCCCCGGCCCGACGCTGCAGGGCGCCCTGGTCGAGGCGCACGCAGGCGTTGTCGAGGATGAACAGACAGTCCTCCAACAACTGTTGGGTCAAGGCTTCGCGGCTGGGCGGGTCGTAGGTCTGCGACAGCTGGGTCAGGGTTGCGCTGAGCCAGCGACTGAACAAGGCATTCTGCTGCGAGTTTAGCGGCGCCAGGAACAACCCCTCCAGCCGCGCGACGTCCAGCCCATGGCGCTTGACGAAGTCCGGGCCGAACACCACGGCGATTTCCTGGTAGTTCTCCGGAGTGATCCAGATGTTGCGGCTTTCACCGTTCAACACGTACAGCGCGTTGTCGCTGCGATCGAAACAGAACGCCAGCGAACCTTGCGGCGCACTGAAATTCTGCTCGACCCGGGTGTTCATCTGTTCCTCGTAGATCTCGACGCCCTGTAGATCCAGATAGCGCACCAATCCTGCGAAATGTCCCGGCGACATCTGTTGGTAATGCTGGACCCAGCCCGGTGTGGCGCGGATTTGCTCGGCGACATCGACGGTACTGAATGCTTGGACCTGTAACGAATTGCAAGCTGTCATGGGTGACCTTACGCACTCTTTTGGTGCGTTTTGTGTTGCTAAAAGTGGATAGATGGAACCGTAAGCCTCGCCCAAGATAGACGTCAACGCGCTACAGGGGAAGCGTCCTACAGATGAATCGACTTTCTCCCGCGTTAACAAAACCAATAACGAGGTCTTTATGAATGCCCCTTTCGATCAGCTGTTCACTTGGCTGAAAGATCACAAGATTACCGAAGTCGAGTGCGTCGTCAGCGACCTGACCGGCATTGCACGCGGCAAAATCGCACCCACCAACAAGTTCCTGCATGAGCGAGGCATGCGCCTGCCGGAAAGTGTGCTGTTGCAAACGGTAACCGGGGACTTTGTCGACGACGACATCTACTACGACCTGCTCGATCCTGCCGATATCGACATGGTCTGCAAGCCGGTGTCCGATGCGGTGTACGTGGTGCCATGGGCGATCGAGCCGACCGCCATCGTGATTCACGACACCTTTGACAAGTTCGGCAACCCGATCGAATTGTCGCCGCGCAACGTGCTCAAGAAAGTCCTGCAGCTGTACACCGACAAAGGCTGGCGGCCGATCGTCGCGCCGGAAATGGAGTTTTACCTGACCCAGCGCTGCGAAGACCCGGACTTGCCACTCAAGGCCCCGATGGGCCGATCCGGTCGCGCCGAAAGCGGTCGCCAGTCGTTCTCCATCGACGCCGCCAACGAATTCGACCCGCTGTTCGAAGATGTCTACGACTGGTGCGAACTCCAGGGCCTGGACCTCGACACGCTGATCCACGAAGACGGCCCGGCGCAGATGGAAATCAACTTTCGCCATGGCGATGCGCTGGACCTGGCCGACCAGATCACCGTGTTCAAGCGCACCATGCGCGAGGCGGCGCTCAAGCACAACGTCGCGGCGACCTTCATGGCCAAGCCGGTCGGCGATGAGCCGGGCAGCGCCATGCACATTCACCAGAGCGTGGTGGACATCGCCACCGGCCAGCCGATCTTTGCCGATGCCGACGGCAACATGAGCGAGTTGTTCCTGCACCACATCGGTGGCTTGCAGAAGTACATCCCCAAAGTGCTGCCGATGTTCGCACCGAACGTCAACTCGTTCCGCCGCTTCCTGCCGGACACTTCGGCACCGGTGAACGTCGAATGGGGCGAAGAAAACCGTACCGTCGGCCTGCGCGTGCCGACCTCGAGCCCCGATGCCATGCGCGTGGAAAACCGCTTGCCGGGGGCCGATGCCAACCCTTACCTGGCCATCGCCGCCAGCCTGCTGTGTGGGTACCTGGGCATGGTCGAGCGCATTGAACCAAGCGCCGCGGTACAGGGTCGGGCTTATGAGCGGCGCAACCTGCGGTTGCCGATCACCATCGAAGACGCGCTGACGCAGATGGAAGAATGCGACACCGTGAGCCGCTACCTGGGCGACAAGTTCGTGCGTGGCTATGTCGCAGTCAAGCGTGCCGAGCACGAGAACTTCAAGCGCGTGATCAGTTCGTGGGAGCGCGAGTTCCTGTTGCTGAGCGTCTGACCCCTTCGCTGTCTGTAACGACCTTATCGCCAGCAGGCTGGCTCCCACACTTGGAATGCATTCCCCCTGTGGGAGCCAGCCTGCTGGCGATGACGGCCGCCAGTACCCTAGAAAACCACCTGAAGAATCCAATAATTCCAAGAAGGTATCGTTATGCGTCTGTTGAAATCCATGGTCCCGGCCGCGCTCGCGGTCTTGTTCAGCGCCGTTGCCCAGGCTCAGCCACAGGTCAGTGTCTACAACTGGACCGACTACATCGGCGAGACCACCCTCGCCGACTTCCAGGCCAAAACCGGGATCAAGGTGATCTACGACGTTTTCGATTCCAACGAAACCCTGGAAGGCAAACTGCTTGCCGGGCGTACCGGGTATGACGTGGTCGTGCCGTCCAACCACTTCCTCGCCCGCCAGGTGAAGGCCGGCGCGTTCCTCAAGCTCGACCGCGAGCAACTGCCGAACTTCAAGAACCTGGACCCGAAACTGCTGGCCCTGCTGGAAAACAACGACCCGGGTAACGCGCACTCGGTGCCATACCTTTGGGGTACCAATGGCATCGGCTACAACGTCGACAAGGTCAAGCAGGTGCTGGGCATTGACCACATCGATTCCTGGGCCGTGCTGTTCGAACCGGAAAACATCAAGAAGCTGAGCGCCTGCGGCGTATCGATGATGGACTCGGCGGATGAAGTGTTCCCCGCGGTGCTCAATTACATGGGCATGGACCCGCGCAGCGAGAATCCCGAAGACTTCAAAAAGGCCGAAGCCAAGCTGCTGAGCATCCGTCCGTACATCACCTATTTCCACTCCTCCAAGTATGTCTCGGACCTGGCCAACGGCGACATCTGCGTGGCGTTCGGTTACTCCGGTGACGTGTTCCAGGCTGCCAACCGCGCCAAGGAAGCCAAGAACAACGTGAACATTGCCTATGCCATTCCCAAGGAAGGCGCGAACCTGTGGTTTGACCTGCTGGCCATCCCGGCGGACGCCGGCAACCCGAAAGAAGCCCACGCCTTCATCAATTACCTGCTCGACCCGCAAGTGATCGCCAAGGTCAGCGCCTCGGTCGGTTATGCCAACCCGAACCCGGCCGCCAAGCAGTACATGGACCCGGAACTGGTGAACAACCCTGAGGTTTACCCGCCGCAGGAAGTGCTCGACAAGCTATACATCTCGACCACGCCGCCGCAGTCGATCATGCGCTTGATGACGCGTTCCTGGAGCAAAGTGAAGTCCAACCAATGAACCAGTACACCCACGAACACGCCCATTCCTATTACGCCGCGTCGGCCAATGGCATGGTGCCCTACCCCACGCTGACCGAAGACCTGGTGGCCGATGTCTGCGTGATTGGCGGCGGTTTTACCGGCGTCAACACGGCCATCGAACTGGCCCAACGCGGGCTCTCGGTGATCCTGCTGGAAGGCCGGCGGATCGGCTGGGGCGCCAGCGGGCGCAACGGCGGGCAGCTGATTCGCGGCATCGGCCATGACGTCAGCGGTTTCGCCAAGCATGTCGGGGTTGAAGGTGTGCGCTACCTGGAGCATGCCGGGACTGAATCGGTGCAACTGGTGGGCAATCGAATCCGTGAACACAGCATCGATTGCGACTTGCGCTGGGGTTTCTGCGAGCTGGCCAACACCCCGTCGCAGTTCGCCGGGTTGCAGGCTGAACACGCTGCGCTCAAGGAATCGGGTTACGCCCATGAAACCCGTCTGGTCGAATCTGCGCAGATCCGTGAGCAGGTGGTGAATTCCGGCGTGTATGCCGGCGGCCTGGTCGACATGGGTTCGGGGCACCTGCACCCGCTGAACCTGGTGCTTGGCGAAGCGAAACTCGCGTTATCCCTTGGTGTGCGGATTTTCGAGCAAAGCCCGGTACTGGAGTTGATCCATGGCAGTACTGTTCAAATTCGTTGTGCAAGTGGCACGGTACGCGCCAGCAGTCTGGTCCTGGGCTGCAATGCGCATCTGGAAGAACTTGAACCGAAACTCAGCGGAAAAGTGCTCCCGGCGGGCAGCTACATCATCGCCACCGAACCCTTGTCGGCGCAGCTTGCCGCACAGTTGATCCCGCACAACCTGGCGCTGTGCGACCAGAAAGTCGGCCTGGACTATTACCGGCTCTCGGCCGACCGGCGCCTGCTGTTTGGCGGAGCCTGCCATTATTCCGGGCGTGATCCGGCGGATATCAGCGCCTACATGCGCCCGCAGATGCTCAAGGTCTTCCCGCAACTGGCGAATGTGCGCATCGACTACCAATGGGGCGGTAAGATCGGCATCACCGCCAATCGCTTCCCCCAGGTCGGGCGCCTGAGCCAATACCCGAACGTGTTCTACGCCCAGGGTTACTCCGGCCATGGCGTCAACGTGACCCACTGGTGCGCGAAATTGTTGGGCGAAGCGATCCATGCCGGTCACAGCAAAGGCTTCGACGTATTCAGTGCCGTGCCGCACATGACCTTTCCTGGTGGCCGCGCCCTGCGTTCGCCGCTGCTGGCCCTGGGCATGCTCTGGTACCGCATGCGCGAACTCCTCGGCTAACCGCCCCTGTAGGAGCTGCCGCAGGCTGCGATCTTTTGATCTTGTTTTTTTGAAAGCAAAATCAAAAGATCGCAGCCTGCGGCAGCTCCTACAGGGTATCAACGATACGTCCTTCCCCATCTCTCTGTTTAGCCTTTCGATTTGCTCAATTGCGAGTCACTTCTATATTGAGGGGGTGCTCTGAATTTCCTGCCTCCTGTTGAGCCTGGCCCATGGCAACTACTGATCAGCTGATCATCTGCGAGCACTGCGACAGCGTGTACGAAAAAGTGACGCTCGCCAAACACCAGAAAACCCTGTGCACCCGCTGCGGCGGCGTGCTTCAGCGTTATAACGGCCTGACCGTGGAGCAACGCCTGGCGTTGACTTTCGCCGCGTTGATGCTGTGGATTTTTGCCAACTTCTATCCGGTCATGAGCATCAGCCTCAAAGGCCTGAAAAACAGTGCAACGCTTTGGGATTCGGTGGTGGCGCTGAGCCTGGGGCCCATCACCTTCATTGCCCTGGTGGCGGCGATCGCCATGATCATCGCACCGATCTTTCAGTTGTTGCTGCTGATCTGGGTGCTGGGCTTCGCCCTCAGGCACCAGCGCGCGCCGGGTTTCAGCTTCTGCATGCGCTGGCTGGAAACCCTGCGGCCCTGGAGCATGCTGGAGGTCTGCCTGCTGGGCGCGATGGTTGCGGTGATCAAGCTCGCCGGGTTGCTGGATGTGCTGCCCGGCATCGGTCTGTTCGCCCTGGCCGTCCTCAGCCTGATGATGATCCGCATTGCCGGTCGCGATATTCGTGAACTGTGGGACCTCGTATGACCATGCCTCCCTTTGCCCGCGACCTCAACCTGTGCCTGTGCCACAGCTGCGGCCTGGCCTGCGACATGACCGGTGATCCCCACGAATGCGAGCGCTGCGGTGCCCCTCTGCATCGGCGTAAAACCAACTCACTGACCCGAACCTGGGCTTACATGATCACCGCCCTGGTGTTTTATGTGCCGGCCAACCTGTTGCCGGTGATGAACACCAAGATGGTCGGCGACGGTGCCGACAGCACGATCATGAGCGGCGTGATCGAGTTCTGGCAGCACGGCGCCTGGGACATTGCCCTGATCATTTTCATCGCCAGTATTGCGGTACCGGGCGTCAAGTTCGTCGCCCTGACGCTGCTGCTGGTGACCGTTCAACGCGACAGTCAATGGGCGCTCAGGCAGCGCTCGCAAATGTATCGGTTCGTCGAACTTATCGGTTACTGGTCAATGCTCGACGTCATCGTGGTCGCCCTGGTGGCCTCGCTGGTGAAATTCCAGGCCCTGGCCGATATCGAACCGCGCCCGGGCATCCTGTTCTTTGGTCTGGTGGTGGTGTTCACCATGCTCGCGGCGATGAGTTTCGATCCGCGACTGATCTGGGATAAAGAGCGGCAACAACCACAAAATGAGGAGGTCACGGATGAAGTCACAAGCCACTGACGGGCCGCTGGTCCCGGGGCAGGCTCCGATCAAGACCCGCCGTTTCAGCTTTTCGATGGTGTGGATCGTGCCGATTGTCGCGGTGCTGGTAGGGATATCGCTGGTGGTCCACAGCATCTTGCAGGAGGGGCCGACCATTACCGTCAAGTTCAAGACCGGCAGCGGCCTGACCGCCAACAAGACCGAGGTGAAATACCGCAACGTAGTGATCGGCCATGTGTCGGACGTGGCGTTGAGCAACGACCAGAAGAGCGTCGATGCGACGATCAAGCTGGTGAAACAGGCTGAAAGCTTTACCCGCAAGG
Source organism: Pseudomonas sp. YuFO8 (assembly GCF_035065025.1). Classification (NCBI taxonomy): domain Bacteria; kingdom Pseudomonadati; phylum Pseudomonadota; class Gammaproteobacteria; order Pseudomonadales; family Pseudomonadaceae; genus Pseudomonas; species Pseudomonas sp. YuFO8. The sequence goes on from NZ_JAXDEQ010000012.1 coordinate 33,493, forward strand.
ACTCGCAGTTCTGGGTGGTCCGGCCGCGGATCGGCGCTGGCGGGGTTTCGGGAATCGATACCCTGTTGTCAGGGGATTACATCGGCGCCGATATCGGCCAGGACAATGCCCGCGCGAAGAACTTCGAAGGCCTGGAAAACCCGCCTGCCATCACCTATGGCGAACCGGGCAAACGCTTCACCTTGCATACCCAGGACCTCGGTTCACTGGATATCGGCTCGCCGGTCTACTACCGCAAGATTCCGGTCGGCCAGGTCGTGGCCTACGCGCTGGACCCCGATGGCAAGGGGGTGAACATCGAACTGTTCATCCACGCACCCAACGACAAGTACGTCACCGAGAACACCCGATTCTGGAACGCCAGCGGTGTTGACGTGAGTGTCGGCGCCAATGGTTTTGCGGTCAAGACCGAGTCCCTGTCGTCCTTGCTGGTGGGCGGCGTTGCGTTCCGTGCGCCGGAATACAGCCCCGACGACAAACCGGCCCCGGAGGAATATGCCTACGAACTGTTCCAGGACCAGCAAACGGCCCTCGCCCCGCCCAGTGGCAAGGGACAGTTCATGACCTTGCGTTTCGACCAGGCCTTGCGCGGCCTCAAGGTCGATGCCCCGGTGGAATTCCTCGGCATCGAAATCGGCAAGGTGGTGTCGGTCAATCTGGATTTCGACGCGAAAAAACGCATTTTTCCGGTCAACGTAGGGATCATGATTTATCCGCAGCGCCTGGGCCGTGCGCACACGAAGATGCTCCAGACTCTCAATCACGATCCCAACGATGAAGCCGCCGCCGTACGCGTGATCGGTACCTTTATCGACAACGGCCTGCGCGCCCAGGCTCGCACCGGCAACCTGCTGACCGGCCAGCTGTACATTTCCCTGGACTTCTACCCTAAGGCGGAAAAAGTCGTATTTGATCAAAGCGCCCGTCCAGTCAGCATTCCGACCGTTCCAGGCAGCCTCGAACAATTGCAGGAAAAACTCGAGGGCATGGTCAACAAGATCAACCAACTGCCTATCGACCGCATTGCCGCCAATCTGGACAGTAACCTCGTCGAACTGCGCAAAGGCCTGGTGCAATTCAATGCCAAGACCCTGCCTGGCGTGTCAACCACCTTGACCGATGTGAGCAAGACCCTGCAATCGGCCAACTCGACTCTGGCCGAAGACTCGCCGCAGCGGGAAAAACTCGGACAGACCCTGGACGAACTCGGACGCACCTCGCGCTCGCTGCGTGACCTGGCGGATTACCTTGGCCGGCATCCGGAATCGCTGATTCGTGGACGCCCGGATAATGCCGCGCCGATGGATATGCAAGGGCCGCCGAGCAAATGACCACAGGAGCAACATTCATGGCTTTTCCGCTGAAAATCACGTTGGTCGCGGCGTTGTCGTTACTCGCTGCCTGCCGCAGCGATCCGATCCAGTTTCACACCCTGACCCCGACCCAGCCGGCGGTCAATTCACGCAGTACCGCCGGTATCCAGATTGAAATGCTCACCGTACCGCCCCAGGTCGATCGCCCGCAGATCGTCGTGCGCGAGGGCAATACCGGCATGGCGATCCTGGAAACCGAGTGGTGGGGGGCCAGCCTGGTGGACGAGTTGCGCAGTGCCCTGACCGACCAGATGATCAACAACAATCCGCAACGCAGGGTATCGGTGCGGCTGGAGGTGCAGCGCTTTGATTCGATTCCCGGCCAGTATGGGTTGCTCGACGTGAAATGGCGCCTGCGTACCAACAATGGCAGTGAAAGCCTCATGGACACCTGCCGCAGCACCCTGCAGACACCGTCGGGACCGTCCATCGATGAGCTGGTGGCGGCGCAACAGAACAACGTCAGGCGCCTGGCGGCGCTAATCAACCAGGCAGCGGCCTCCACGCAAAAAGGTTGTCCATCCGCAAGTACCAGCCCATAACACCATCCCCCTGTGGGAGCGAGCAAACTCGCTCCCACAGGCTGCAAATGATTCGTATTGATCTAGAATAATTGACGACCTTCTTTTGTCGATTCGCTCGTATCAGCCTGCAAGACCAACAATAACAGGAGCTGACGCCGCATGAAGTCCACGATCCCTTCGTTCCTCAAAAAAGCCTTGCTGGTCACCGCCCTGGTGAGCGCAGGTCACGTATACGCCGCCGATACCGTCGGCATCGTGGTCTACAACGCCCAGCACGAAAGCCTGACCAAATCCTGGGTCGAAGGGTTTACCCAGGAAACCGGCATTCCGGTGACGATGCGCAACGGCGACGACACCGAAATGGGCAACCAGATCGTGCAGGAAGGGGCCGACTCGCCGGCGGATGTGTTCCTCACCGAAAACTCCCCGGCGATGGTCCTGGTCGACGGCGCAGGCTTGTTTGCCCCCGTGGACAAGGCCACCCTGGAGCAGGTCGACCCGGCCTACCGCCCGGCCCACGGCAAATGGGTGGGGATCGCGGCGCGTTCCACGGTGTTCGTCTACAACCCGAGCAAACTGCCCCAGGACAAGTTGCCCAAGTCGATCATGGACCTCGCCGCGCCAGAGTGGAAAGGCCGCTGGGGCGCCTCGCCCGGTGGTGCCGACTTCCAGGCCATCGTCGCCGCCATCCTCGAACAGAAAGGCGACGCCGCGACCCTGGACTGGCTGAAGGCGATGAAGACCAACTTCACGGCGTACCGGGGCAACAGTTCGGTGCTCAAGGCGGTGAATGCCGGGCAGATCGACAGCGGCGTGATCTACCACTATTACAGCTTCGTCGATCAGGCCAAGACCGGCGAAAACAGCAAGAACACCGCCCTGCACTACTTCAAGCACAAGGATCCGGGGGCGTTTGTCAGCATTTCCGGAGGCGGCGTCCTGGCCTCCAGCAAGCACAAGGAACAAGCCCAGGCGTTCCTCAAGTGGATCACCGGCAAGGACGGCCAGGCCATCCTCAAGGATGGCAAATCGTTTGAATACGCCGTGGGCAAGAACGCCGAATCCAACCCTAAACTGGTGCCTTTGCAGCAGCTCGACGCCCCATCCGTCGACGCCTCGAAACTCGACAGTAAAAAAGCCGTGGAGCTGATGACTCAGGCAGGACTGCTTTAATTGATGCCTGAAATCCTGCCCGCGGGTACCGCCCAAGCGCTACCCGCCAATTTGCGTAGACGATCGCGCGGCGTGTTCGCGAGCCGCGGTGGCGCGTGGGTGGTCGGTTTGTCGGTGCTGGTTTCGTTGCTGGCGCTGCTGCCGATTGCCTACGTCATCGGCGTGTCCCTGCAGACCGGCTGGTCCACGGTGGTGACCCTGGTGTTCCGGCCACGGGTGGGCGAGTTGTTGATCAACACCGTGTTGCTGGTGGTGCTGACGATTCCCCTCTGTATCGCGCTGGGTGTGACACTGGCCTGGCTGACCGAGCGCACGGATCTGCCGGGGCGTCGCTGGTGGTCGTTGCTGGCCACGGCGCCCCTGGCGGTGCCGGCCTTCGTCCACAGCTATGCCTGGGTCAGCCTGGTGCCGCCGATTCACGGCTTGTTCGCCGGGGTGCTGGTGTCGGTGATTGCCTACTTCCCGTTCCTGTACCTGCCGATTGCCGCGACCTTGCGGCGCCTCGACCCGGCTATCGAAGATGTCGCCGAATCGCTGGGGCTCAAGCCGTGGGCGGTGTTTTTTCGCGTGGTGCTGCCGCAGTTGCGCCTGGCCATTTGCGGTGGCGCGTTGCTGGTCGGCCTGCACCTGCTGGCCGAATATGGCCTGTACGCGATGATCCGCTTCGACACCTTCACCACCGCGATCTTCGATCAGTTCAAATCCACCTTCAACGGGCCTGCCGCCCACATGCTGGCCAGCGTGCTCGCCCTGTGCTGCCTGGTGATGCTGACCGTGGAATCCGCCGCACGGGGCCATGCGCGCTACGCCCGCGTGGGCTCCGGGAGTGCCCGTGAGCAACGGATCGTGGGCCTGAAAACCCCGGCCAGGGTGCTCGCACTGGCGTTGCAGAGCACCACCTGCGCCCTGGCGCTGGGTGTGCCCTTGATCACCCTGGGCGGCTGGCTGATCGCCGGCGGCGTGCAGGCCTGGAACCTGGGCGAGCTGCTGCCGGCGCTGCAACAGACCCTGATGCTGGGCGTGGCGGGGGCTGCCCTGACCACCTGCGCCGCCATTCCGATTGCCTGGCTGTCGATCCGCCATCCCGGACGCCTGCAGCGGCTGCTGGAAAGCTGCAACTACATCACCAGTTCATTGCCGGGCATCGTCGTTGCGCTGGCACTGGTGACCGTCACCATTCATTTTGCCCGGCCGATCTACCAGACCACCGTCACCGTGCTGCTGGCGTACCTGCTGATGTTCCTGCCCCGGGCGCTGGTGAGCCTGCGCGCCGGCATCGCTCAGGCACCGGTGGAGCTGGAAAACATGGCCCGCAGCCTGGGCCGCTCCCCTGCCCGCGCGTTATGGCTGATCACCCTGCGCCTGGCCGCTCCGGGTGCGGCTGCCGGTGCGGCGCTGGTGTTCCTGGCGATCACCAATGAACTGACCGCCACCCTGTTGCTCGCGCCCAATGGCACACGGACCCTGGCGACCGGGTTCTGGGCCATGACCAGCGAAATCGACTATGTCGCGGCGGCGCCCTATGCCCTGCTGATGATCCTGTTGTCGCTGCCGTTGACCGGGCTCCTGTATCACCAATCGAAAAAAACGGCTGGCCGATGAACACTCTTGAACTGCATTCACTGAACAAAGCCTACGGTTCCCAGCGAGCTCTGGATAACGTCAGCCTGTCGGTGCCCAGCGGCAGCCGTACGGTCATTGTCGGCCCCTCGGGCTCAGGCAAGACCACCTTGCTGCGGATGATTGCCGGCTTCGAGTTTCCTGACTCCGGGCGCCTGTCGCTCAATGGCCAGACCCTGGTCGACAGCACCCATGAAGTGCCGGCGCACCAACGTTTGATTGGCTACGTCCCACAGGACGGCGCCTTGTTCCCGCACATGACGGTGGCCGACAACATCGGCTTCGGCCTGTCGATCAAGGGCCGCGAAAAGCGCGAGCGTGTCGCGCAATTGATGGACAGCGTGGCACTGGATGCGAACATGGCGATGCGCTGGCCCCATGAATTGTCCGGCGGCCAGCAGCAGCGTGTGGCGCTGGCACGGGCGCTGGCGCAGCAGCCGCAGCTGATGTTGCTGGACGAGCCGTTTTCGGCACTCGATACCGGCTTGCGCGCGGTCATGCGCAAGATGGTCGCGCACCTGCTGGCCGACGCGGGGGTCACCACCATCCTGGTGACCCATGACCAGAGCGAAGCCTTGTCCTTCGCCGATCAACTGGCGGTGATGCGCCACGGCCGGCTGGTGCAGTCAGGCCATCCGCTGGACCTCTATCGCTACCCCGACGACGAACAGACCGCGCTGTTTCTCGGCGACGCCGTGGTCATGCCAGCGCGGATCGAGGCTGGCTGGGCCCATTGCGACCTGGGCCGGATACCGGTCAACAATCACCGCAACAACCACTCGGCGCAGATCATGCTACGGCCCGAACAGTTGCAACTGACCAGCGTGCTGCCCGACGCCACGGGTGTCACGGGCTGCCGTGCCAAGGTGGTCGACCGGGATTTCAGCGGCAACACCTGTACCTTGACCGTGGAGTTGCATTCGCGCACCGCCGATCAGCCCATAGGCCGATCATTGCTGGTACGCAGCTCCGGCCTGTATGCACCGCCTGCCGGCAGCGCCGTGCAGGTCTCGACCATCGGCCACGCGCATGTGCTGAGCGAGCCCTGATCCCTCGAACCTGGAGCATGGCCGTCAAAGATCGAAGCGATCCACCGCACGCCGGCGCTCGTTGTCGTCGCGCACATCGTAGTTGGCGGTGGTCTGGATGTTGCTGTGATGGGCCAGTTTTTGCGCGATGGACAGGTCGTGTTCTTCGATCACCCGGGTGATGAACGAGCGGCGAAAATCATGCGGCATGATTTTCACCCCCACCTGCGCGCCCCGCTGCCGGGCGATGTAATAGATCGCGTGCTTGGTGATGCGCTCGCGGGTGATGTGACTGCCACGGCGGATGCGATTGAACAGGAACGGGTCGTCCTCTTCGCCTTCCTTGAGCATCGAGCGGCGCAGTTCCAGCCAGGCATCGAGCTTGGCGAACGCCCAGGCCGGGGCGTACTTGATCAACTGCTTGTTGCCCTTGGCGGTGACGCGCAGGCTGCGCTCATTGAAGTCGAGCTGATTGAGGTCGAGGTTCACCGATTCCGATTTGCGCATGCCCGAACCGTACAGGATCGCGATAACGGCGGCGTCCCGCTTGCCCTGTGGCCGAGGATCGGCGGCGCAAACCTCCATCAGTTCCTGGATCAATGAGCGCCGCAGGTTGCGCCCCTGGGACAGGCGCGTACCGGCGATGCCCTTGACCGAGCGCATTTTCAACAAGTGCTCCTGGCTGATCAGGCTCATGCGCCACGCTTCGTTCATTACCCCGCGCACCGCATTGACGTACAACGACGACGTGTTGGGCGCATAACCGTCGGTGCGCAAGGCGGCGACCAGGGCGATGACATCTTCGGGTTGCAGGTTGTGCCAGGCGATCTCCTCGACATTCATTTCTTCAAAGCCCAGGCGATCGGCGGCGTCCTGCAGGACATAACGCATGGTCAGTTGGCTGGAGGGCGCCAGTCGTGCGAGATACAGGGTTAGCGGATTGGGTCTGAGGGCACTTGGATCAGTTGCGGGTAAGTCAGTCAAACGAAACGGCCTTGGATAAAGAGGAAACAGAAAACGCCATGGCGACAGGAATGGCCGCTACGCTGCCGGTCGTGGCCGGGAAAGTCAAATGCCCTGCCGACCAACGGCCGGCGTGACGCCGATAGACGAATTGAAACATGGCATTGCTAAACCTTGACCGGACTCGATCGGGGCAGGAGCAAACCATGAGAATCAGTGTGTTCGGTAGCGGTTATGTAGGCCTGGTGCAAGCGGCGGTGTTGGCAGAAGTCGGCCACGACGTGGTCTGCATGGACGTCGACGAGAAAAAGGTCGAATGCCTGCAACAGGGCCATGTGAGCATTTTCGAACCGGGGCTGGCCAGCCTGGTACGCGAAGGCCTGGATGCCCGACGGTTACAGTTCACCAGCGATGAGAAACTCGCGGTGCAACATGGCCAGGTGCTGTTCATCGCGGTCGGCACACCGTCCCGGGACGATGGCTCGGCTGACCTGAGCCAGGTGATGGCGGTGGGCGAAGCGGTGGCACGGCACCGTGAACAACCGCTGATCCTGGTGGAGAAGTCCACGGTGCCGGTGGGCACCGGCGATGCCCTGCGCGCGCATATCGACAGGTGCCTGATCAAGGTCGGACGCCTGTTGCAGTTCGATATCGTCTCCAATCCCGAGTTTCTCAAGGAAGGCTCGGCCGTGGCCGATTGCCGGCGACCGGACCGTATCGTCGTGGGCTGTGAACGCGAAGAAGTGCGAGAGGTGATGCGTGACCTGTACGCGCCGTTCAACCGCAACCATGAACGCATCATGTTCATGGATTTGCGCAGTGCCGAGCTGACCAAATACGCCGCCAACTGCATGCTGGCGACCAAGATCAGCTTCATCAACCAGATCGCCGAGCTGGCCGAACACCTGGGTGCCGACATCGAATCGGTGCGCCTGGGCATCGGCGCCGACTCGCGCATCGGCTACCACTTCATCTACCCCGGCTGCGGTTATGGCGGCTCCTGCTTCCCCAAGGACATGCGCGCCCTGATTCACAGCGCCGAACAGGCCCATTGTTCCAGCGACCTGCTGCAAGCGGTGGAAGCCATCAACCAGCGGCAGAAACACAAGCTGTTCGAGCGCCTCAAGGCCTTCTACAAAGGCGAGCTGCGGGGCAAGACCTTCGCCGTCTGGGGCCTGGCCTTCAAGCCCAACACCGACGACATGCGCAATGCACCGAGCCGCCTGTTGCTCGAGTCGTTATGGGCCGCCGGTGCCAATGTGCGGGCATTCGACCCCGAGGCCATGCAGCAAACCCAGCAGCTGTATCCCGATGAAACCCGGTTGATGCTCATGGGCACGCCGGAATCGGTGCTCAACGGTGCGGACGCACTGATCATCTGCACCGAGTGGCAACAATTCAAGGCGCCGGATTTCGATCTGATCCGCCAGCGCCTCAATGCGCCGGTGATCTTCGATGGCCGCAACCTGTACGATGCCGAGCGCCTGGCGCGCAATGGTTTCATGTACTTCCCGATGGGCCGCGGCGAGTCGCGCAAGTTGCCGATTCCGTATCAGCAATGGCCTGCGGCGCAGGTGGTCGCCTAATCCCCCTGTAGGAGCTGCCGCAGGCTGCGATCTCTTGATCTTGCTTTCAAAAAATCAAAGGATCGCAGCCTGCGGCAGCTCCTACAGGGATAGTGTGAATTCGCCTTGAAGTGAGCCCGCATCTGCCTGAGGATGGCAAGCACGGAAGCTGCCATCTGAATAAGGACATTTACCCCACCGTGGCCACCTACTCGCTCGTTGTTCGCCGGCTGATGATCGTTTCGCTGACCATCGTTGTCAGCCGCGCCATCATCAGTCCGCTGCTCACCCTGTTTCTAAGCGACAAACTGGGCCTCAACCAACAGGACGTCGGCCTGCTGCTGGGCATCGCGGTGTTCATCGCCACCCTGCTCGCCCTGTACGGCGGCTACGTCATCGACCGCCTGGAAAAACGCCGACTACTGATCCTCACGATGCTCTCCAGCGCCATCGGCTTCGTGTTGCTGGCCTTTGCCGAAAACCTTTACCTGGCCACCCTGACGCTGGTCATTTCCGAAACGGCCTCGGCGTTGTTCCTCATCGGCTCCAAGGCGATCCTCAGCGAAAACCTGCCCGTGGGCCAGCGCGCCAAGGCGTTTTCGCTGCGTTATACCCTGACCAACATTGGCTACGCCACCGGCCCAATGTTCGGCGTGGTGATGGCCGGGGTCTATCCGATCGCACCCTTCCTGATCGCAGGCGGTATCGCCTTCACCAGCATCTTCCTGATGCTGGGCATCCCCAGGGATTCGGCGCAGGCACCGACCATCGGCCAACCGCAGAGCTTCCTCAAGACCCTGGTCACCCTGAAGAACGACCGCACCCTGATCATGTTCACCTGCGGCTGCCTGCTCAGCACCGTGGTGCACGGGCGTTTCACCCTGTACCTGTCGCAATACCTGCTGGTGACCCAGGATTCCAGGCGCACTTTGGAGATCATGGCGGCACTGCTGGCCTGCAACGCCATAAGCGTGATCCTGTTGCAGTACCAAATCGGTCGGTTCCTCAACCGTGAAAAACTGCGCTTCTGGATTGCCGGCGGCACCGGTCTGTTCATCCTCGGATTGATCGGCTTCAGCGTGGCCGACAGCATGGTCAGTTGGTGCGTGGCGATGTTCATCTTCACCCTCGGCGAAATGATCATCTACCCGGCCGAATTCCTCTTCGTCGACACCCTGGCCCCGGAAGAACTGCGCGGCAGCTACTACGGCGCGCAGAACCTGGCCGCCCTCGGTGGCGCGCTGAGCCCGGTGATCTGCGGTTTCCTGTTGATGCACACCCCGGCCCCGACCATGTTCTATGCCTTGAGCGCGCTGACGGCCCTGGGCGGGTTCCTGTGTTTCATGAGTGGACGGCGTGTGGCGATACATCAGAAATAATGAACTGAAGCTTCATTAATATGAATTTGTCATCATCGGCAATGATCGGCACACTGTCGTCGTTCCTCCCCCAATAGTTGGAACGACTTCAAGGGCTTTCTGGATTTCCCAGACAAGCCTTTTTTTTCCTCAGGTTTTCAAAGGAACGCTGTTCATCATGCTAGCTCGCTGGTTGCCCGCCGCCGTCAACACCCGCCCTTCAGAATGGAGTCGTGCTGCCATCGGCATGGCGCTGGGGACGATGTTCAGCGTCTGGCTGTGCGCCCAGGTATTCGGCATGCCAGTGGCGCAGCACCTGGTGGGCCCGCTGGGTGCCTCGGCGGTGTTGCTGTTTGCGGTATCTTCCGGTGCGCTCGCGCAACCCTGGTCGATACTCGGCGGTTACTTGAGCGCCGCAGTGGTCGCGCTGCTGGTGGCCCACGTGCTCGGACGGACCCTGGGCAGCGCCTGCCTCGCGGCGGGCATGGCGCTGATCCTGATGTGCTGGCTGCGCTGCCTGCATCCACCGGCCGGGGCGCTGGCGTTGCTAATGGTCCTGGCGGACCCGGCGACCATTGCCATGGACTGGAAAGCCCTGGGTCCGGTGATGCTGGCCGCATCGACCATGCTGCTCAGCGCCCTGGCCTATAACAACCTGACGCGCATTCGATATCCCAAGCGTGCCAGCGAGCCGGTCGCCGTGGTCCCGGCTGACCACCCTCCAATCGACAGCCAGGCAATCACCGCCCAGGATCTGAAATTGGCCCTGGCGCAGATGGAAGCCTTCATCGACGTCACCCCCGAAGATCTTGAACAGCTGATCCATGCCACTGAGTTGCAGGCCAGGCGTCGCAGTATTGGTGAGGTGTTGAGCCGTAGCGCCTGAATCGGCTCATCTGTTGGAGCGAGCTTGCTCGCGAAAAACATCAAGGCACCGCTGCACCAATGGTTTACGCGTTATCGTTCACGACCATCGCGAGCAAGCTCGCTCCTACAAAAGCCGCTGCAAAAATGCAGACAGCACCTGCACATATCCCGGTTGTACAAGGCAAATTTGCACTGGTACGATCCAGCATCGCTCGCGCGCGAGCTTCTTAATAAAGAACAATAAAAGCAGGGAGTTAGTGATGACTGCTCAGGTTTCTTCTCCAGCGACTTCGTCAATGGATGCCACGCAAAACGAAGTGCTGGCCGAGGTTCGCAACCACATCGGTCACCTGACCCTCAACCGCCCCGCCGGCCTTAACGCCATCACCCTCGAGATGGTGCGCAACCTGCAGCGTCAGCTGGACGCCTGGGCACAGGATGAACAGGTGCATGCGGTGGTGCTGCGCGGTGCCGGCGAAAAAGCCTTTTGTGCCGGTGGCGACATTCGCTCGCTGTACGACAGCTTCAAGGGCGGCGATACGCTGCACGAAGATTTCTTCGTCGAGGAATACGCCCTCGACCTCGCGATTCATCATTACCGCAAACCGGTGCTGGCCTTGATGGACGGTTTTGTCCTGGGTGGCGGCATGGGCCTGGTGCAAGGCGCCGACCTGCGGGTGGTCACCGAGAAAAGTCGCCTGGCGATGCCTGAAGTCGGCATCGGTTATTTCCCGGATGTGGGCGGCAGCTACTTCCTGCCACGCATCCCCGGTGAACTGGGGATCTACCTGGGCGTCAGCGGCGTGCAGATCCGCGCGGCCGATGCGCTGTACTGCGGGCTGGCCGACTGGTACCTGGACAGCGGCAAACTCGCCACGCTGGATGAAAAACTCGATCAACTGCAATGGCGTGACACACCCCTGAAGGATCTTCAGGGCCTGCTGGCGAAACTCGCCGTGCAACAGTTGCACGATGCACCGCTGGCCGCCTTGCGCCCGGCTATCGACCACTTCTTCGCCTTGCCCGATGTGCCGAGTATTGTGGAGCAACTGCGCGAGGTCACGGTCGCCGACAGCCATGAGTGGGCGTTGAGCACCGCCGACCTGCTGCAGACCCGCTCGCCCCTGGCCATGGGCGTAACCCTGGAAATGCTCCGGCGCGGTCGGCACCTGAGCCTTGAACAATGTTTTGCCCTTGAGCTGCACCTGGACCGCCAGTGGTTCGAGCGCGGCGACCTGATCGAAGGCGTGCGCGCCTTGCTGATCGACAAAGACAAGAACCCGCGCTGGAACCCGCCTACCCTGCAGGCGCTGGACGCCGAACACGTGGCGAGCTTCTTCAACGGTTTCGATGAGAGCGGGAGCTGAACCATGCACGATCTCGAATTGACCGAAGAACAGGTCATGATCCGCGACATGGCCCGGGACTTTGCCCGTGGCGAAATCGCGCCCCACGCCCAGGCTTGGGAAAAGGCCGGCTGGATCGACGACGCCCTGGTGGCGAAGATGGGTGAGTTGGGCCTGCTGGGCATGGTGGTGCCCGAGGAATGGGGCGGCACTTATGTCGACTACGTCGCTTATGCCCTGGCGGTGGAAGAGATCTCCGCCGGCGACGGCGCCACCGGCGCGTTCATGAGCATCCACAACTCGGTCGGCTGCGGGCCGGTGCTCAACTACGGCAGCGAAGAACAGAAACAGACCTGGCTGGCGGACCTCGCCAGCGGCCAGGTCATCGGTTGCTTCTGCCTGACCGAACCCCAAGCCGGCTCCGAAGCGCACAACCTGCGCACCCGCGCCGAATTGCGCGACGGTCAGTGGGTGATCAATGGCGCCAAGCAGTTCGTCAGCAACGGCAAGCGGGCCAAGCTGGCGATCGTGTTTGCGGTGACCGACCCGGACCTGGGCAAGCGCGGAATCTCGGCGTTCCTGGTGCCAACCGACACCCCTGGCTTCATCGTCGACCGCACCGAACACAAGATGGGCATCCGCGCCTCCGATACCTGTGCGGTCACCCTGAACAACTGCACCATCCCCGAGGCCAATCTGCTCGGCGAGCGCGGCAAGGGCTTGGCCATCGCGCTGTCCAACCTCGAAGGCGGCCGCATCGGCATCGCCGCCCAGGCGCTGGGCATTGCTCGCGCGGCGTTTGAAGCGGCGCTGGCCTATTCCCGCGATCGTGTGCAGTTTGGCAAAACCATCAATGAACACCAGAGCATCGCCAACCTGCTGGCCGACATGCACATGCAGTTGAACGCCGCGCGGTTGATGATCCTTCACGCCGCTCGCCTGCGCACGGCGGGCAAGCCTTGTCTGTCGGAGGCCTCGCAGGCCAAGCTGTTTGCCTCGGAAATGGCCGAGAAAGTCTGCTCCTCAGCGATTCAGATTCATGGCGGGTATGGGTATCTGGAGGATTACCCGGTCGAGAAGTATTACCGGGATGCGCGGATCACGCAGATCTATGAAGGGTCGAGCGAGATTCAGCGGATGGTGATTGCCCGTGAACTGAAGAACTATCTGGTCTGAAGCCTTAAAAGCTTCGCTGGCAAGCCAGCTCCTACAGGGTTCTCGGTCGCTCACACATATTGTGTACACACCGAAACCTGTAGGAGCTGGCTTGCCAGCGAAGAGGCACGCAATAACGCTACATTACTTACCTTGGAACTCGGCCTCACGCTTGGCAATAAACGCCGCCATCCCTTCCTTCTGATCCTGCGTCGCGAACGCCGCATGGAACACCCGACGCTCAAAGCGCACGCCTTCCGACAGGCTCACTTCAAAAGCACGGTTGACGCTTTCCTTGACCATCATCGCGATCGGCAGGGACTTTTTAGCGATCAGCGCCGCGACTTTCAGCGCTTCATCCAGCAACTCATCGCTCGGCACGATGCGCGCCACGATGCCGCAACGTTCCGCTTCCACGGCATCGATCAAGCGCCCGCTCAGGCACATTTCCATGGCCTTGGCCTTGCCCACGGCACGGGTCAGGCGCTGGGTGCCGCCCATGCCCGGCAATACGCCGAGGTTGATTTCCGGTTGGCCGAACCTGGCGTTGTCGCCAGCCAGGATGAAATCGCACATCAGCGCCAGTTCACAGCCGCCACCCAGGGCGAAACCGTTGACGGCGGCGATGATCGGCTTGCGGCGGTTGGCCACGCGGTCGCTGTCGCTGAACAGGTCGTCGATATAGATCTGCGGATAGGTCAGCTCGGCCATTTCCTTGATGTCGGCACCGGCGGCAAAGGCCTTTTTCGAACCGGTCAGGACGATGCAGCCGATGTCCGAGTCCGCCTCGAAGCCGTCGAGGGCCTGGTTCAGTTCCCTGACGATCTGCGCGTTCAACGCGTTCAGCGCCTGCGGGCGGTTGAGGGTGATCAGGCCAACGCGGCCATGGGTTTCCAGCAGAATCGTTTCGTAGTTCACAAGCGGGTTCCTTTTCAAAGATTGCGTGAAATGACCATGCGTTGAATATCGCTGGTGCCTTCGTAGATCTGGCAGACCCGCACGTCGCGGTAGATCCGCTCCAGCGGGAAGTCGTTCAGGTAACCGTAACCGCCAAGGGTTTGCAGCGCCGAGGAGCATACCTTCTCGGCCATTTCCGAGGCGAACAGCTTGGCCATCGAGGCTTCCACCAACGCCGGCTTGCCGCTGTCTCTCAAGGCCGCCGCGTAATGCACCATCTGCCGCGCCACGGCGATCTGGGTCGCCATGTCCGCCAGGCGGAACGCCACGGCCTGGTGCTCGATGATCGGCTTGCCGAAGCTCTCGCGCTCGCGGGCGTAGTCGCGGGCCGCTTCGAATGCGGCGCGGGCCATGCCCACCGATTGCGAGGCAATGCCGACGCGCCCACCTTCGAGGTTGGCCAGGGCGATCTTGTAGCCTTGACCCTCTTCGCCCAAACGGTTGGCCACCGGCACTTTCACGTCTTCGAAGAGAATCTGGCAGGTGTCCGAGGCGTGCTGGCCCAGCTTGTCCTCGACCCGGGCGACTTTGTAGCCCGGCGAATCGGTGGGCACGATGAATGCGGTGATGCCGCGTTTGCCGGCAGTCGGGTCGGTCACGGCGAACACGATCACGATCCCGGCGTTCTGCCCCGAGGTGATGAATTGTTTGCAGCCGTTGAGCACGTAGTGATCGCCGTCCAAACGGGCACGGGTTTTCAAGCCGCTGGCATCGGAACCGGCCTGGGGTTCGGTCAGCGCGAAAGCACCGAGCATGGCGCCACTGGCCAGGGGCTTGAGGAAGCGCTCTTTCTGGTTGGCATTGCCGTAATTGAGGATAGGCACGCAACCGACCGAGTTGTGCACGCTCATGATGGTCGAGCAGGCACCGTCGCCCGCGGCGATTTCTTCCAGGGCCATGGCGTAGGCCAGGTAACCGGTCTCGCAACCGCCCCACTGCTCCGGCACCAGCATGCCGAAGAAGCCCAGTTCGCCCATTTCGGCGATGGCTTCCTTGGGGAAGCGGTGTTCACGGTCCCATTCGGCGGCGAAGGGTTTCAAGCGTTCCTGGGCAAAGTCCCGGGCCGCGTCGCGTATCTGCTGTTGTTCGTCATTGGGGATCATGGTGAATCCTTAGAATCCGGGGTACGACACAAAACCCTGTGGGAGCCAGCCTGCTGGCGATGGCGTCGTGTCAGTCAATTTCTACTTTCATGACACACCGTCATCGCCAGCAGGCTGGCTCCCACAGGGGTGGGGTTGGCCTAGTAAAGGCATTCCACGGCCATGGCCGTGGCTTCGCCGCCACCGATGCAGATCGCTGCAACGCCACGCTTCAAGCCTTTCTGGCGCAGGGCCGAGAGCAGGGTCACGAGGATCCGCGCGCCGGACGCCCCGATCGGGTGGCCGAGAGCGCACGCGCCGCCGTGCACGTTGAGTTTTTCGTGGGGGATTTCCAGCTTGGTCATGGTCACCAGGCTGACCACGGCGAAGGCTTCGTTGACTTCCACCAGGTCGACTTCATTCAGCGACCAACCGGTTTTCTTCATCAGTTTTTCGATCGCGCCCACCGGTGCCACCGGGAACAGGCTCGGGGTATCGGCGAAGGCCGCGTGACCATGGATCACCGCCAGCGGCTTGAGGCCACGCTTGTCGGCCTCGGAACGGCGCATCAGCACCAGTGCCGCCGCACCGTCGGAGATCGAACTGGAGTTGGCCGCCGTCACGGTACCGCCATCACGGAACGCCGGTTTCAGCGAAGCGATCTTGTCCAGTCGGGCTTTTGGCGGCTGCTCGTCATGGCTGATCGTCACCTGCTCTTTGCCGACGGTGACGGTCAACGGCACGATCTCGTCCTTGAAGCTGCCGTCCTTGATCGCCTGCTGGGCGCGGGTGGTCGAAGCCACCGCGAACGCATCCTGGGCCTCACGACTGAAGCCGTTGGTTTCGGCGCAGTCTTCGGCGAAGGTGCCCATCAGGCGCCCCTTGTCGTAGGCGTCTTCCAGGCCGTCGAGGAACATCGAATCCAGTACCCGGCCGTGCCCCATGCGGTAGCCGCTGCGGGCGCGGTCCAGCAGGTATGGTGCGTTGGACATGCTTTCCATGCCACCGGCGACCACCACCTCGGCGCTGCCAGCCACCAGCATGTCGTGGGCCAGGATGGCCGCTTCCATGCCCGAGCCGCACATCTTGTTGAGGGTGGTGCAACGGGTCGATTTATCCAGCCCGGCGCCGAGCGCCGCCTGACGTGCAGGGGCCTGGCCCTGGCCGGCCGGCAGTACGCAGCCGAACAACACTTCGTCGACGCCATCACTGGCAACGCCAGCACGCTCCACCGCGGCCTTGATCGCGGCGGCACCGAGTTGCGGCGCCGTGAGGCTTTTCAGTTCGCCCTGGAAACCACCCATCGGGGTGCGCACGGCGCTGACGATAACAATCGGATCGTTGGAAAAGGTCATGACAAATCCTCCTTACTTGGCGGCCATGCGCAAGGCACCGTCGAGACGGATCACCTCGCCATTGAGCATGCTGTTTTCAATGATATGCCTTACCAGCCGGGCATACTCGGCAGGTTTGCCCAGGCGTGGCGGAAACGGTACGCCAGCGGCCAGGGAGTCGCGCACTTCCTGGGTCATGCCGGCCATCATCGGCGTTTCGAAAATGCCCGGGGCGATGGTCATCACGCGGATGCCGAAGCGCGCCAGTTCACGGGCGGCCGGCAAGGTCAGGCTGACGATGGCGCCTTTCGACGCGGCGTAGGCCGCCTGGCCGATCTGGCCGTCATAGGCCGCCGCCGAGGCAGTGTTGATGATCACGCCACGCTCGCCATCGGCGTCCGCTTCGGTTTCGGCAATCGCCGCCGACGCCAGGCGCAGCATGTTGAAGCTGCCGATCAGGTTGACGTTGATTACCTGGCTGAAGCTTGCCAACGCGTGCGGACCGTTCTTGCCGAGGATCTTCTCGCCACGCACGATGCCGGCACAGTTGACCAGCCCGTTGAGGCCACCGAATGCCTTGACCGTTGCCTGCACCGCCGCTTCTGCCGCCGCTTCGTTGCTGATGTCGGCGACCACGCTTTGCGCGCCCAGGCGCTGGGCCTGGGCCGCGACGGCTTCGGCGTTCATGTCCACCAGCATCACCTTGGCGCCGGCTGCGACCAGCATTTCAGCGGTGGCCGCACCGAGGCCGGAAGCACCGCCGGTGACGAGAAAAACCTTGTTTTCGATCTGCATCATTGTGTCCTTCGATTCAAGCTGAAACGTTCTTCGCGGCGGCCTCTTGAGCCTTGGCGATTTCCTGGTTGCGCAAGATAAAGCGCTGCAATTTGCCGCTTGGGGTTTTCGGCAACTCGCTGACAAATTCTATTTCCCGGGGATAGGAGTGAGCCGCCAGGCGCTTGCGCACGTGTTGGCGCAGCTCTTCGGCCAACTCTGGCGCGGCACGGTATTGCGCGCTGAGCACGACGAAGGCCTTGACCAGTTCGGTTCGCTCCGGATCGGGTTTGCCGATCACCGCGGCTTCGACCACCGCCGGGTGCTCGATCAGAGCGCTTTCCACATCGAAAGGGCCGACGCGGTACCCGGAGGTGGTGATCACATCGTCACTGCGGCCAACGAAGCTGATGCTGCCGTCCGGGTTCCACTCCACCGTGTCGCCGCTCAAATAGTAATTGCCGACAAAGGCCTTGGTCGGTGCGCCTTCGTAGCCGGCGAACCAGCACATCGGCGACTGGGTGCGGTCGATGGCCAGGATGCCCGGTTGGCCAACGCCCAGTTCCTGGTGATCGTCGTCCAGCACCACGATGCGGTGGCCCGGCGAAGCAAAACCGGCGGCTCCCATGTGGATCGAGTGCTCCAGGCCATGGTGGTTGCACAGCACCATGCCCAGTTCGGTCTGGCCGTAATGGTCATGGATGACCACGTCCAGGTTATCGGCGAACCAGCGGATCACTTCCGGGTTCAGCGGCTCGCCGGCGCTGCTGACGATGCGCAGCTTGCCCTTGATCGACCGGGCGAATTCGTCGCCACCGGCGATCAGCAGGCGATACGCGGTTGGTGAGCCGGTGAGGTTGGTGATCCCGTATTTGTTGATCACCCGGCAGGTGCTTTCCAGGGTAAACGGGCCATCGTAGAAGGTGATCGGGTGGCCCATGGACAGGGGGCCGGTGACGCCGAAATAGATGCCGTAGGCCCAGCCCGGGTCGGCCAAGTTCCAGAAGGCGTCCTCAGGGCGCAGGTCCACCGCGTCACGGGTGTAGCTCTGGAAGGCGACGATGGCCTTGAGCGGTACCGACAGGGCTTTCGAAGGGCCGGTGGTACCCGAGGTGAACATCAGCAGGAACGGGTCTTCGCCGGTCAACAGCACCGGTTCGCAGACATGGGAGTGGTTGGCCAGTTCGGCCCAGAAGCTGTAGTCCCCACGGACTATGCCCTGCCCTTTGGGGCCGGCGACTGTGACGATGGTCGGGCAGTCGGCGACTTCCGCCAGTTTCGAGCGATTGACCGCGTCGGTGACCACCACTTTCGCCCCGGAACTGCCCAGGCGATGTTCGATGGCCTTGGGACCGAAGGCGGTAAACAAGGGTTGATAGACCGCGCCGATGCGCCAGGTGGCGAACACGGTGATCAGCAATTCGATGTTGCGTGGCAGGAGACCGGCGACCTTGTCGCCTTTCTTCACGCCCTGGGACAACAGGAAGTTGGCAAAACGCGCGGCCTTGTCCTGCAGGTCGTTGAAGGTGTAGGTCGCGCTGGAGCCATCACGGCCTTCCCAGAACAGCGCGATACGCCCCGGCAGCGCATGCCGGTCGCAACATTCGATGCAGGCGTTGAGGGCGGTCAGATTGCCGGCGAGTGCGGCATCGACGGTGTGCTGATAATTGAACTGTGAAACGGCAGACAAGTAATCGCGCATTGCCAGAATCCCTCTGTATTTTTTGTTAGGTGGGGGGAACCGTAACCAACAGGGAAATACTCGCTCTGCGCGGGGTGTCGGGCAATGGTCAAAGTTATCAAGTTGTCTGACTGGTTTGGCCAAGACTGCAGGAGCGAGCTTGCTCGCGATGGGCTCGAGAACACCGCGGGCCCAGGCTCCCAGCGCCATCGTTCACGACCATCGCGAGCAAGCTCGCTCCTACAGGCGAAGAGGCCCGCCCATACGACCAGAAATCCAGATCAACTGGCTTCGTTGAGAATCAAACTGCGGTAATGCCCGGGATTGGACCCCGACCATTTACGAAACGCCTTGTAGAACGAGCTTGCATCGGCAAACCCCAGGCGGGTGGCGATTTCGGCGAAGCTGATGGCCGGTTCGGCCAGCCAGGCGATGGCCAGCTCCTTGCGCACGCTGTCCTTTAGCCCCTGGTACGTCTGCCCCTCCTCGGCCAGGCGCCGGCGCAGGGTCGAGGCCGACATGCACAGGCGTTGCGCCAGGGTTTCGGTCTCCGGCCAGTGCTCCGCGGGCAGTTGCCGCAAGTCCTGCTTGATCCGGCTGGCCAGGCTTTGCGGATCGCGGTACTTGACCAGGATGTTGGCCGGCGCATGGGCCAGGAAGCGCCGCAGCTCTTCGACGCTGCGCTTGATCGGCAAACCCAGGCAGTCCGCGGAAAAGATCATCCGCGTGCGCGGTCGGTCGAAGCGCAGGTTCTCGGAGAACATCACCTGATAATCATCGCAGAAATCCGGCTGGGCACAGCGCAGCTCGATCGCCAGGATCGGAATTCGCCGTCCGGCCAGCCAACAGGCCACGCCGTGCACGATCATCCAGTAGGTGAAGTACGTGAAGGCCCGGCGCGGCTCGTGGTCGTCTTCGAGCAAGACGATTTCCGCCAGGCTTTGCTGATGCACAAGCTCGGCGGGCATGCGTTCGAGCATCAACGACAGGAAACCCAGGCCGCTGCCGAGCCCGGCCGCCAGGCTCGGCTGGACCATGGCACAGCGACAGAGGAACTCCAGGCTGCCGGACTTGAGCTTGCGCGGGTCCATGCCAAAGAACTCGTCATCCCCTCGCCGGGCCAGCAAGCGCCACAGGCGCGCATAAGCACTGGCGGGAACCCGCGCGTCACTACTGCCGAGCAACGCCGGATCAATGCCGACCTTGCCCAACACCTCATCGGTGGTCGCGCCCGGGGCGCAACTTTGCAACAGCGCTTCACGCACCAGTTGAATGGAAATGGTGTCTTTTTCCGACATTGCGCGAGGCGAGCCTTGTTCTTGTTTGAGTGGTGGGCATATTAGCGCAGCCGCCCGGTCGGCGCAGAACCCTGTAGGAGCCCGGCTTGCCGGCGAAGGCGTCCTTGAACATTGCGTTGGTCTTTTCGGGCGCCTTCGCTGGCAAGCCTGCTCCTACAAGGTTTTCACCCGCCATCAGGACATTATCCAACCGAACTCCGCACAAAAGGCCAGGGTCAACCCTATGACTCCCCCATCCTTGAACCCGGAGATCGATGATGAACGACTACCCAAAACCACCCTTCCCCAAACAACAGCAACCCGTCCCGGGCTCCCAACGCAAAATGGATCCCTATCCGGACTGCGGTGAGCAGAGCTACAAGGGTTCCGGTCGCCTGAACGGCAAGATCGCCCTGATCACCGGGGGCGACAGCGGCATCGGCCGCGCGGTGGCCATTGCCTTCGCCCGTGAAGGTGCCGACGTGGCCGTGGCCTATCTCGATGAGCAGGAAGATGCAGAGGAAACCGCACGCTGGGTTGAACAAGCCGGCCGGCAATGCCTGCTGCTGCCGGGTGACCTGGCGCACAAGGTGCATTGCCAGTCCCTGGTGGAGAAAACGGTCGAGCGGTTCGGCCGCATCGACATCCTGGTCAACAACGCGGCATTCCAGATGACCCACGAAAACCTCGAGGACATCTCCGACGAAGAATGGGTGATGACCTTCGACGTCAACATCACCGCCATTTTCCGGATCTGCCAGGCGGCGCTCAAGCACATGCAGCCCGGCAGCTCGATCATCAACACCAGTTCGGTCAACTCCGACATGCCCAACCCCACCCTGCTGGCCTATGCCACGACCAAGGGCGCGATCGCCAACTTCACCGCTGGCCTGGCGCAGATGCTCGGGCCAAAGGGTATCCGGGTCAACAGCGTGGCGCCGGGACCGATCTGGACGCCGCTGATCGTCTCGACCATGCCCGAGGATACGGTACAGAATTTCGGCGCCAATACCCCGCTCGGCCGTCCGGGCCAGCCGGTGGAAGTGGCGCCGATCTACGTGCTGCTGGCCTCGGACGAAGGCAGCTACATCACCGGCCAGCGTTTCGGGGTAACCGGGGGCAAACCGATCCTGTGATGCACAGCGCACCTTAAAAATGGAACCTGGCGAGGCCTCCAGCGCTCCACTCTTCATGGGCCCTCCCCGGCGGGCCTTTCGATACCTGGAGGTCGTCATGTCCGCACCTATCGTCAAACTGTTCACTCAGCCGAACTTCGCGTGGACGGATATTCGCAAGGAAGAAGAAGCGCATCCTCGCCACTACCTCGCCCATTTGATCCTGCTGGCCTTGATCCCCGCCGTCTGCCTGTTCATTGGCACCACCTACGTCGGCTGGAGCCTGGCGGAAAACGAAACAGTCCGCCTCAGCCACCGTAGCGCGCTGCACCTGTGCGCCTTGCTGTATCTGTGCACGCTCGCTGGAGTCGCCGTCATGGGGGTGTTCATCCGCTGGATGTCGCGTACCTTCGACGCACGCCCGACGCTCAACCAGTGCATCGGTTTTGCCGCCTACACGGTCACGCCGTTTTTCCTGGCGGGCATTGCCGGCCTGTACCCGAGTCGCTGGCTGGCGATCCTGGTGCTGGCGGCGGCTTCGGCTTACTCGACATTCCTGCTGTTTGTCGGATTGCCGACCTTCATGCACGAGCGCAAGGAGCAAGGCGTGCTCAATGCCGTTTGCGTCTGGGGCGTCGGCTTGCTGGTCCTGGTCACCATTCTGGTGAGCATGATCCTGCTGTGGTTCAACGTACTGACGCCGGAGTACTTGCGCGCTACCGTCACTCAATGACCCCCGGGCCATGAGCTTCATTGTCTGGGTCGCGGTGCTGGGCGCCGTGCTGCTGACGCTGGCACTGACCTCGTCATTCCTGCGCTGGATGCCGGTGACCACCTCGGCCGTGTGCCTGGCACTCGGGGTGGCCATCGGGCCGGCGGGTCTGGGCTGGCTGAGGCTGGACATCAAGGATGCCGCCTATTGGATGGAGCACCTGACGGAAGTCGCGGTGCTCTTTTCGTTGTTCGTCTGTGGACTCAAGCTGCGCCTGCCCCTCAGGGACCGCAAATGGCGCGTGGCCTTCGGGCTCGCGGGACCGGTGATGGTCCTGACCATCATTGGTGTCTGCCTGTTGCTGCATTACGCCTTCGACCTGCCGTGGGGGCCGTCCCTGCTGGTCGGCGCGATCCTGGCGCCCACCGACCCGGTACTGGCCTCGCTGGTGCAGGTCAACGATGCCAAGGACGACGACGCCGTGCGCTTCGGTCTGTCCGGGGAGGCCGGGCTCAACGATGGCATAGCGTTTCCTTTTGTGATCCTGGGGTTGCTGTTTATCCAGCAAGGCGGCGGTGATTCGACCGCCTGGCTCGATGACTGGGCGCTCAAGCGGCTGCTGTGGGCGGTGCCCGCCGGCTTGCTGGTCGGCTACATCATGGGCCGTGTCATTGGGCGCCTGACGTTGTCCATGCGCATCAGGAATGCCGACAGCACCCTGTCGCCCAACGACTACCTGACCTTTGCCCTGATCGCCCTGGCCTATGTCGCCGCCGAGGCGGTGCACGGCTACGGATTCCTGTCGGTGTTCGCGGCGGCCCTGGGCTTGCGTCGGGCCGAGGTCAAGTCGATGGGGCATTCACAGGTGCCGGCCGAACACCTGGTGCAGCCGGTGGTCGGTCATCAGAACGTCGAGCCCGATGCCGCCGTGCATGGCGATGTGACGAATCTGGAGGACGCGCAGGTGGCGGCCGGGATCATGATGGGCGACATGTTGTCATTTGGCAGCCTGGTCGAGCGGGCCATGGAGGTGTTTCTGGTGACGCTGCTCGGGGTGGTGCTGGTGGGTCATTGGGACTGGCGCGCGCTGGCGATTGCGCTGGCGCTGTTCTGCGTGATCCGGCCGCTGATTGTAGGGTTGGCGCCCTGGGGCAATCTGCTGGACGGCAAGCAACGGCTGTTGATCGGCTGGTTCGGCATTCGCGGCATCGGCAGCTTCTATTACCTGTTCTACGCCTTGAACCATGACCTCGCGCCGTCGATGGCGACCCTGTGCACCGACCTCACGCTCTCGGTGGTGGCGCTGAGCATCCTGATTCACGGGATCAGTACCCAACCGATCCTCGCTCACTATGAACGGCACAAGCCGCCGCCGGCCTGATGGATCCTTTTGCCGTGGCGAAGTGCATGAGTCGAAGCCCGGCCTCATGCAGCCTGCATGGCCCCAATTGGCCATTAGTGCAAATAACCCATTGATTCAAAAGCACTTTATTAACGCAGCTGAAGCGGCACGACAAATGCTCTACAACGATGAGTGACCTGCGGTACAAACCGTTCGCGCTGCCCTCAACTTGAGAGACCTGACCATGAACGCCATAGACCTGTTGAAAGCCGACCATGAACGCGTAAAAGGCATCCTCAGCCAACTGAGCGAATCCACCGAGCGCGGCCTGAAAAAGCGCACCGATCTCCTTCAAAAGCTTGAAATGGAAATCTCCATCCATACCCGCCTGGAAGAAGACATCCTGTACCCGGCCTACAAGGAAGCCGGCGGCAAGGAGCAGGACATCATGTATTACGAAGCCAAGGAAGAACACCGCACCGTGGATTCCCTGGTACTGCCGGACCTGAAAGTCACCGACCCGTCTACACCTGAATTCGCCGGTCGCGTCAAAGTGGTCAAGGAATTGCTCGAACACCACATTGAAGAGGAAGAGACCGAGATGTTTCCCCAGGCTAAAAAGTTGCTGGGGAAAGCGACTCTGGATGAGCTTGGGGAAAAAATGGAGGCTTTGAAGGCCCGCCTGAAAAAGGAAATGGCGGCTTCGCATATGGCTGCTTGATGATGGTGTGTTGTAACGGCGGCAGCCCATACCTGTAGGAGCCCGGCTTGCCGGCGAAGGCGTCCTTAAGGCCAACGCCATGTTCAGCGACGCCTTCGCCGGCAAGCCGGGCTCCTACAGGGCCGTCGCGATGATCTCCACCAGGTTCAGCTGGGTAAACGGCTTGGATAATCGCGGCAGCCCGGAAGCAAAGCCTTCCAGCCGATCGGCATAACCGGTAGCCAGGATAATCGGCATATCGGGTTTAAGCGTTCGGATCGCATCCGCCAGCTGCGCGCCGCTCATGTGCGGCATGGCCATGTCGGTGATGACAAGATCGATGGCCGGATTGTTCTCGAATTGCTCCAGGCCCTGTACACCGGACGTCGCGGTGATCACGCGGTGGCCGAGGTCTTCAAGCAACAGGCAGGTGCTGGTCAGCACCAGGCTGTCGTCATCCACCACCAGTATGCACAACCGAGGAACTTCCGGCTCTGCCGGCTCTTCGATAACGGGCGCCATCACGGCGTTTGCCGAGGCCACTGGCAACCACAACTCCGCGGTAGTGCCCTGGTTTTTCTGGCTCTTCAAAATGAATCGCCCACCCAATTGCTCGATGAAGCCATGGACCATCGACAAGCCCAGTCCTGTGCCCTTGCCAAGCCCTTTGGTGGTGAAAAACGGATCCATCGCCGAGGCCAGTGTCGCTTCATCCATCCCCTCGCCGGTGTCAGTGACACTCAGGCACACATAACGTCCCGCCTTCGGGAAAGACCTATTTTGAACAGGGATGGTTTCGACCCGGGCACTGATGACGATTCTGCCGCCATTGGGCATGGCATCGCGGGCGTTGGTGGCCAGGTTCAGCACCGCCAGTTCGAGCTGATTGACGTCGGCCATGACCGGCTCGAGCTGCGCGGGAAAACGGGCTTCCAATGCCACCGAAGGCCCGAGAGAGCTGCGCAGCAGCCCGGAAATCCCTTGCACCAGATCGGCGAGATCCACAGGTTCCGTCTTGAGCTCCTGTTTCCTGGCAAAGGCCAGCATGCGCTGGGTCAGGGACACGCCGCGCAAAGCACCCTGGGTGGCGTTGTCGAGCAAACGGACTATTTTCGGGTCGTCGGCCAGGCGTTTGCGCACAATTTCCAGGTTGCCAAGAATGACGGTCAGCAGATTATTGAAGTCGTGGGCAATCCCGCCGCTGAGCTGGCCGATGGCTTGCATCTTCTGCGCCTGGAACAGTGCTTCGCGGGTTTGCTCGAGCGCCTGCTGCGCCTCGGTCGCTTCGGTGATGTCGCGGGTGATCTTGGCAAACCCGAGCAAGGTACCGGTGTCTCCCCGGATCGGGTCGACCACGACATGGGCCAGGAACCTCGTGCCATCCTTGCGCACCCGCCAACCCTTGTTCTCGAAGCGTCCCTCGCGCGTCGCAATCTCCAGTGCCCAAGCTGGCAAGCCGGCAGCCTGGTCTTCGGGGGTGTAGAACATGGAAAAATGCTGGCCGATGACTTCTTCGGGCAAATAACCCTTGATGCGTTGGGCCCCCAGGTTCCAGTTGGTCACACGGCCATCCGGGGCAAGCATGTAGATGGCATAGTCGGTGACGCTCTGCACCAGCAACCGAAACTGTTGCTCGCTCTGCTTGAGGGTCTCTTCGGCCATCTTGCGGTCAGTCAGGTCACGGGTGATCTTGGCAAACCCCAGGAGCGTGCCCGTCGGGTCGTAGATCGGATCGATCACCACGTGGGACCAGAAATGCGTGCCGTCCTTGCGCACGCGCCAGCCTTCGCCTTCGAAACGCCCCTCGCGGATGGCCGTGTCCAGCGCCCGCTGGGGCAAGCCGGCACGACGATCTTCATCGGTATAGAAGCGCGAGAAATGCTGGCCGAGAATCTCCGCTTCCTCATAACCCTTGAAACGCCGGGCTCCTGCGTTCCAGCTGGTAATGATGCCATCCAGATCAATCATGTAGATCGCATAGTCCACCACTGCATCGATCAGCAGGCGCAGGCGCCTGTCTTCGTTGATCTCGGCCTGGGTTCGAACTTCGCTCATTGATCCCTCACATCCACTGCTGTTTTTCTGAAGTATGCGATAAACCGTCCATTTGAACAGTCGCCGGTGCAATTGACCACCAGCGCGGCAACAAGTGCTTGACCTTGCTCTCGCCAAACCGGTCATCGATCAACATCACCACGCCCTGGTCCTGCTGGGTACGAATCACCCTGCCGGCGGCTTGCACCACTTTTTGCACGCCGGGGTACAGGTAGGTGTAGTCGTAGCCTGCGCCGAACAGGGCCGCCATGCGTCGCTTGAATTGCTCGTTGACCGGGTTGAGCTGCGCCAGCCCCAGGGTGGCGATGAACGCGCCGATCAAGCGTGCGCCTGGCAAATCGATGCCTTCGCCAAACGCCCCACCCAGCACCGCGAAGCCCACACCCTGGCTTTCGGCGGTGAAGCGGTCGAGGAATTCCTGGCGCTGCGCCTCCGCCATGCCTCGGGACTGTGACCACAGGTTGATTGCGGGATAGCGCTCGGCCAGCAACTGCGCCACTTGCTGCAGGTAATCGAAGCTGCTGAAGAACGCCAGGTAGTTGCCGGGGCGCTGCCGGAACTGCTGGGCGATCAACTCGACGATCGGCCCCAGGGAGGCCTGGCGATGAACAAAGCGCGTGGAGATCTGGTTGACGATCTGCACGTGCAACTGATCGGCATGAAAGGGTGACTCGACGTCGATGCACACGGTATTCGCCGGGGTACCCAGCAAATCGGCGTAATAGTGGCGAGGGCTGAGGGTCGCCGAGAACAGCACGGTGCTGCGTGCAGCGCTCAGGCGCGGCCCGATGAAGCCGGCGGGCACCACATTGCGCAGGCACAGTTGCGAAAGGTTGCGCTTGCGTTCGAGGTCGCGCTTGCTGATGTCGAACAGGTACTGCTGGTCGAACAGCTCGCCCACCCGACAGAACTGCAGCACCTCGAAGTAGAAGCTCTGTAATGCACTGTCCAGCCCCTGGGGATGATCGTTCAGGTAATCACCGATGCTGGCGCTGCACGACGACAAGGCCTGGAGCAGTTTTTCCGGCGGTTTGTCGTAGGCCTGATAGGCACCGAGTTGCTGGTTATGCAGGGCATTCCATTCGCGGTTGACCCGCTGCAGCGGCTTTTTCAAAGCCTCGGGGGCGGTTTTTCGTACGCTATCGAGGGTCGATTGATCGAGGCTGGCGCTGTACATCTGCCGACCGCGCTCCACCAGGTTGTGGGCTTCGTCGACCAACACCGCGACTTTCCAGGTATTGGCCTGGGCCAGGCCGAACAACAGCGCACTGAAATCGAAGTAATAGTTGTAATCGGCTACCACCACGTCGGCCCAGCGGGCCATTTCCTGGCTCAGGTAATACGGGCAGACCTCATGCTCTAGGGCGACCTGGCGCAATGCGCTCTGGTCCAGCAGGCTCAGCTCGCTGGCGGCCTGGCGCGCCGCCGGCAAGCGATCATAGAAGCCCTGGGCCAACGGGCAGGATTCACCGTGGCAGGCCTTGTCAGGGTGTTCACAGGCCTTGTCCCGGGCGATCATCTCCAGCACCCGCAGGGGCGGCGCATCGGCGCGCGCCAGGATCACCTGCGCGGCGTCCAGGGCCAGCTTGCGTCCAGGGGTTTTCGCCGTGAGAAAGAACACCTTGTCCAGTTGCTGCGGCGCCAGGGCCTTGAGCAGCGGAAACAGGGTGCCGATGGTCTTGCCAATCCCCGTGGGGGCCTGGGCCATCAGGCAGCGGCCGGTGCTGACGGCCTTGAACACCGATTCGGCCAGGTGACGCTGCCCCGGGCGAAAGTCGGCATGGGGAAACGCCAGCTCTTGCGCCGCCTGGTTACGCCCCTGGCGATGGACCGTTTCCTGTTCGGCCCAGTGCAGGAACAGGCCACAATGGTGTTCGAAGAACTGCCCGAGTTCGGCGGCGTCGAAGGCCTCGACCAGACAGGTTTCCTTTTCGCTGACGATATCGAAATACACCAGCGCCAGGTTGATCTGCGCCAGGTCGAGTTTGCGGCACATCAGCCAGCCATAGATTTTAGCCTGTGCCCAGTGCAGTTGACGGTGGTTGGCCGGTTGCTTGCTCAAGTCGCCGCGGTAGGTCTTGACCTCTTCCAGGCAGTTTTGCCCGGGCTCGTAGCCATCCGCCCTGCCCCTGACCGTCAGGCCCTGAAACGAACCTTCGAGAGCGACTTCACTCTGGTAGCCATCACTGCGCCGTGACGCCACTGTGCGGTGCCCGACGATACCTTCAAGCGCGGTCGGCGACGGGGTGAAACGCAAGTCGAGGTCTCCGACCTTGGCGGTGAACTCACACAACGCCCGTACCGCGATGCTGTAGCTCAAGCGCCCTGCTCCGCCCATTGCACATAACACACGGCAATCGGCATCCGGTGCTCATGACAGAACGCCAGCCAGCGCAGCTGGTTATCCTGCAGGCGATCCCCCGGTCCCTTGACTTCGATCATGCGGTAGGTTTTTTCCTGCGGCCAGAACTGGATCAGGTCCGGCATGCCCGCGCGATTGGCCTTGATGTCGAGCAACAAGCGGTTGAACCAGTGCTTGAGGTGCTCGGCCGGCAAGCAGTCCAACGCCTGCTCCAGCAACGCCTCGTTGAGTGCGCCCCAGAACACGAAGGGCGACTGTACCCCCCATTTTTCGGCATAACGCGCGCGAATAGTTGCACGATAGCGCCCGTCGTCGAGTTCGCCGAGGCAGGCCTGGAACAACTCGGCCCGGCGGCCATGGAAGTCTTCGCTCAACAGGTCCACCGGACCGCGCTGGAACGGATGGAAAAACGCCCCCGGCAGCGGGGCAAAAATCGCCGGCCAGCACAGCAGGCCGAACAGCGAGTTGATCAGGCTGTTTTCGACGTAATGAACCGGTGCCGACTCTTCGCCCAGGTGCGCCTGTACATGGTCCTCGACCGACAACAAAGGGTCGATCCTGCTCAGTTGCAGGTCCAGGCGCAACATCTCCCGGGGAGCCACACGCTTGACCGCCGGCCCGCCCAGCTTGCGCCGCAGCCTGGGCAGGACACGCAACAGGTGCTGCTGCTCCGCGGCGTTTTGCGGTGACTGTTCGGCCATACAAGCCAGGTCCAGGGCCAGCTGGTACTCGCCGCAACGCTCCAGCACCCGGATCATGCGCACCCGCGCGCCGGGATACGCGCAGTCACGGTACAGGCTCAACGCGGCAGGGAAATCACCGACGCGCTCGCACTCCTGGCCCATCTGGAACAACTGCTTGTCGCGGCGCCTCTGCAGCCAGGGATTGCTCAGCGCCAGGCCGTTGATCTGCACGGCGATGTCGGCCACCGCCTCGCCAGCCTCGAACAGCTGCTGGCACTGGTAGAGGAACAGGCAGGCATCGACGTCCTCACGACTGCGCAAGCCCCGGGAATCGTCGCTAAACTCCACTTTTTCATAGGTAAAGATACCCAGGTCCGCGAGGACGAATTCGGACCAGTCCTGGTAGACATTGCCGAAAAACATCAAGCGCAGGCGATCGCACAGGCCCATGATGGTCAGGCTGAACAAGCGGTCGTTCAGCGCCGGACACCAGTCGTCGAAGGGCTGCGCTTGAGGAAACTGCGCGCACAAATCCGGCAGCCAGTCGGTCTTTTTACCCTTGGGTTTAACAATCGCGTTGCCCAGGCATTGCAGTATTTCCGCCTTGAGCAACACTTCAAACAACGCCTCTACCGGTAACGGCTGGCGGTCGTCGAGCCAACCCAGCGCCAGCAATGGCTGGGCGGCGCTGGGGATGTCACCGATCTCGGCGTAATACAGCTTGCTGGCCCGGAAGTGAACGCCCTTGCGCATGACCATCCTGACCAGCAACGCCCGGGACTCGCGGGGCAAGTCTTTGAAGTCGTTGATGAAGCGATGCTCTTCGTCGCTCAACACGTCGGCATAGCGATGCTCAAGCCAATCAAGCACTTGCATGAAGTTGTTGAGGTAATAGAACGGATCGTCGAGAGGATTTGCGGTCACGGGAAAAGGGGCCATGAATATCGAGCACTGGTTATGCATACAGATACCAGTAACGCCCTGCCCCATGCAAACGGAAAAGGATAAGCGGCGGTACTCCAAGGGTTTTTTGCCCCAGGCAGCGAACTTTCCGCCGTTCCATCGTACCAATCGCCATGCAGCTGCACTCGCTTGCGGCAGCCGTCCGGTTTCAATGAACAATGAGAGGTGACTATGAACATCAAGACTCTGGGTTTTCCCCTGGCGGTAGCAGCCTTTTTTGCCCTGGCTGGCTGCTCGACACCCACGGTGGTTACCCTGCAGAACGGCACCCAGTACCTGACCAAGGACATGCCGAAAACCAAGAACAAGGATGGCTTCTACGAGTTCGAGGATATTTCCGGGGCGACGGTGAAGGTCAGGGCTGATGAAGTGGCCACGGTTCGAGAGGAAGACTGAGTCCGCGAATCATTTTTGCTCTGCTCTGCTGGTGTGGCAGGTTTCGAGCACTGCCTTACACTGCGATAGACCCAGTGCGACCGGATGATGGTGTCGAAATGAAAATGGTCACGCCACTTTTGACTTCCCTCCTCGCGGTCGGCGCCTGGGCTTCCACGAGTCTTTGTGCAAATGCCGCGACGCCCGCGCGAACCTTCAACACCAGCTTCGATTGCGCCTCGGCCAGGGAGCCCATTGAAAAGCTGATTTGTCGCGATAGCCAACTGGCGCAAATGGACAGGGAGCTGCAACGCCTTTATCTGCTGGCGCTCACGGATGCACATTCGGTACCGCCTCCGAACAAAGTCGAGCTTGATCAGCAGTTCTGGGTCCACGCCCGCAATCAGTGTGCCGGGACGCAAGCCAAGGCATGCACGATCCGCAGCTACGTCGAGCGCGCGCACCTGTTACGTCAAGGTTCGGCGATTGCCCGGACCAAGGATCCCAGCAGGCTCACCGAAGGCCCCGTCGCCTATCGTTGCACCGGGTTTAACGGGGTGCTCACTGCAACCTTCTTCAATGCAGAGCCGGGTGTCGTCTACCTGAAATGGGCCAACGCCTCAGTCATCCTTGACCAGGTGTCGAACTATTCCGGCACCCAGTACAAGGGCAAGGACTTTCGAGGCGACTACAGCTTCTGGCAAAACGGCAGCGAGACCCTTTTACAAATGCCGGGCTCCGGAGCAATGACTTGTACGGTCGATCCGGCAGCTTGATCTGCGTCGCGCTGCTTTGAAAGGCAACCGGGACGTTCTGTCCCGATGGCCAGGGTGAGGTTTTCAACTGCCGGTGCGAATCTTGTTCCAGACTCGCGTGCGAATCCGGTCGATATTCAACGGCATCGCTTCGAGCGCAAACAGTTTCCCCATCATGTCCGGGCTCGGATAAACCTTGGTGTCATTCTTGATGTCCGGGTCGATCAGGCTGTCGGCCTGTTCGTTGCCGTTGGCGTAGTGCACATGGTTACTGATGCTGGCCATGACGTCTGGCCGCAGCAGGTAGTTCATGAAGGCGTAACCGGCCTTTTCATCCGGGGCGTCCACGGGCATGGCAACCATATCGAACCAGATGGCGGCGCCTTCCCTGGGAATCGCGTAGCCGATCTCTATGCCGTTGTTGGCTTCCCTGGCGCGGTTTTCCGCTTGCAGGATGTCGCCGGAGAAACCGACCGCCACGCAGACATCACCGTTGGCAAGGTCACTGGTGTACTTGGATGAGTGGAAATAGCTGACATAAGGCCGCACTTTGAGCAGCAGCGCTTCGGCTTTCTTGTAGTCTTCCGGGTTTTTGCTGTGGTGTGGCAGACCCAGGTAGTTAAGTGCCGCAGGGAGTAGTTCCGGGCCATTGTCGAGGATCGCCACGCCGCACTTCTGCAGCTTCTGCATGTTCTCGGGTTTGAAGATCAGGTCCCAGGAATCCACTGGCGCGTTTTCGCCAAGGACCGCCTTGACCTTGGCTATGTTGTAGCCAATGCCGGTACTGCCCCACAGGTAAGGGAAACCGTGTTCGTTCCCCGGATCGTTGCCCTGCAACGCCTTGAGTAACACCGGGTTGAGGTTGTTCCAGTTGGGCAACTGCGCCTTGTCGAGCTTTTTCAGGGCGCCGCCTTCAATTTGCCGCGCCATGAAGTGGTTGGACGGGAACACCACGTCGTACCCTGACCTTCCGGTCATCAACTTGCCATCGAGGGTTTCATTGCTGTCGTAGACGTCGTAGGTGAAGGCAACGCCGGTCTCTTTCTGGAAGTTCTTCGTGGTGTCCGGCGCGATGTAGTCCGACCAGTTGTAGATCTTGACGGTCTCGGCCGCCTGGCTGATGGCAGCGCACAGCATCAGCGGCGCCAGGACTAGTGACTTTGGGGACATGGGTCGATTCCTGTGGGGCTGTTTTTGTTGTTGGAGTTCGGCAGGCAATCAAG
Source organism: Pseudomonas sp. YuFO8 (assembly GCF_035065025.1). Classification (NCBI taxonomy): domain Bacteria; kingdom Pseudomonadati; phylum Pseudomonadota; class Gammaproteobacteria; order Pseudomonadales; family Pseudomonadaceae; genus Pseudomonas; species Pseudomonas sp. YuFO8. Next base: position 65,855 of record NZ_JAXDEQ010000012.1, read on the forward strand.
GGACCTGCGTTCAGAAAATCAGGACGTACGTCTTGCGCACGGTTTCCTCGATATCCCAGACGCCGAGGCTATTGGCCGGCAACATCAGGGCGTCGCCCGCTTCGATGTGCAGGGTTTCACCTTCGTCCGGGGTGAAGGTGCAACGCCCCTGGATGAAGTGACAGAATTCCTGGGCGACGATCTGCCGCCGCCAGCGTCCCGGGGTGCATTCCCAGACGCCGGTCTCGACGCCGTCGTCGCGTTCGACGCTGGTGGTCGAAGCCACCGCCACCGGCGTGCCCAAAGGCACGGCGACCGGGTTCGACTCTTGCAGTTGCAGGGTGGCGGTGTTCTTGAATTGGGTGATGCGCATGGGAGTACCTGTCAGTGAAGAAAACGCTGTTTAGTGCATGAAACCTTCCATGAACCCTGCAACCCCGCTGGCGAGCTTTCGCCGCCAGGGCGCGCTGGTTGGGTTGGCCAGGGTCTGGTCTTCATGGACGAAGCTGCGGATGATCGCGTTGTAGCCGAGCCAGCGGCAGGGTTCGGGCTCCCAGGCCTTGAGTGCGTTCAGTCCACCCCCGGTTGACACCCAAGGCTGGCGGACCCGCTCGGTGTCGCGTTGCAGGATCAGGTCGGCCAGGGTCCTGCCGCCCAGGTTGCTGGCGCCGACGCCCTCCCCGCCATAACCGCCGGACACGGCGATGCCGCTGGCCTGGTCGCACAGCATGTGTGGCTTGAAATGCCGCGACATGCCCAGGTTGCCGCCCCAGCCATGGGTGATCTGCACATTGCGCAGCTGTGGGAAGAGTTCGCCGAACAGATACCGGCGCAATTCGATTTCGCTGTGCGTCAGGTCGAAGTCATGGCGCAGCCTGCCGGCAAACTGGTAGCCGCCACGGGCGCCGAAGATCAACCGGTTGTCTGCCGTGCGTTGGCCGTAGGTGACCTGGCGACTGCTTTCGCTGAAAGCCTGGCCACGACTCAGGCCGATTTCGTCCCAGGTGGCGGCCGACAATGGCTCTGTGGCCACGATCAGGCTTTGCACCGGTAACTGATAACGCCCCAACGGCGGCAAGGTCACCGAATAGCCTTCGACCGCCGGCACCACCCAGCGGCTGCGCACCGAGGCCCGGGCCGTTCGCAGGCTGCCGGACTGCCAATGATTCACCGGGCTGTTCTCGTAGATCCTGACGCCCAGGCGCTCGACCGCACGCGCCAGCCCGCGGACCAGTTTCGCCGGGTGCAGGGTCGCGACGTGTGGCGCGTAGATACCACCGTAAGGTTTGGCCACGCGGATCTGTTGCGCCAACTGTTCCGGGCTCAACCAGCGGTAATCGTTCTCGTTGAGCCCCTGGCTGTACAGCTTGTCCAGGTACTGACGCAGGCTGGCCTCCTGCTCGGGATAGCGGGCTGCGCAATAAAGCGCGCCACCCTTGCGATAATCGCAGTCGATGCCTTCACGATCGATGACGTTTTTCACTTCATCGGGAATGCCATGAAGCAAATCGTAAGAGGCGCGACGTTGCTCGGGTGACGAGGCGGCAAGCAGCCGGTCTTCGCCCAGCAGATTGCCCATCAACCACCCGCCATTGCGCCCCGAGGCGCCAAAACCGGCGGTTTGCGCCTCGATGATGACGATGTTCAGGTCGGGCGCCTGGCGCTTGAGGTAGTACGCGGTCCAGAGCCCGGTATACCCCGCGCCGATAATGGCGACGTCGACGTCCAGATCCTGTTCCAGCGCCGCACGCGCCACCAGGGGCTCGTCGAGCTGGTCCATCCACAAACTGATAGTGCGCCACGCCGACATGCAAGACTCCGCCACTCAGACTTCGATGGCGTTGATCCTAATGCGCGGGCTCAGGCACTGTCTTGCGCGCGTGCACGCAAGGAAATCTGTTTGACGTAGGCCTTGGGCGACAGGCCTGTGTGCTGGCGGAAACAGCTGTAGAACGCCGACAGGGAATTGAAACCGGCGGCGAACGCCAGCTCGTCGATACGCACCGGTGGCGTGGCGCTGTCCAGGGCGCTGAGCAGGTGCTGCAGGCGTGCCTGGTTGACGTAGCGATAGAAGCTCTGCCCCAGCACCTGGTTGAGCAGATAGGAAATCTGGTTGCGACTGTACCCGCACTCCTGCGCCACCCGCTGCAGGTCGAGCTCAGGGTCGAGATAAGGCTGCTGGCGTTGGAAGTACTGTTGCAGGTCGTCGGCCATGAAGCTCAACTGCCGCGGCGACAGGCCCAGCCGACTGACCGCCGGGCGCTGGCTGGCGGTGTTTTTGCCGGTTGGCTGTTCGTGAACCAGCGAAGCGTATTCGTTGACCCGCCAGATCAGCCCGTCCTTCACGGTGATCGCTTCACTGGCGCGAAACGACACCAACCCCTCACCGCCGCGCAGGGTGATGCGGTACTGGATGAACGCAGTGTTGCCGTCCAGGCGGATGCGGTCCGTGTGTTCCAGGGCTTCGTCCGGGTCACGGGGCATGCTGCTGTGCACATAGTCCCGCAACTCAGCCAGCCCCATCACCCGGTTCTGGAAAAAATCGCTGTACTGGACTTCGGGGTGATACAGCGCCATGACCCCGTCCAGATCGCGGTGTTTCCAGCGCAAGTGATAACGCATGACCGTCTCGCCCGTGGCCTGGGTTTGCAGCGGGCCATCATCCTCGGCATGCATGGTAAGTCTCGTTAAAAAGTGCCGAGCTTGCCCAAGTTTGCCCGCGCCTTCAATGGCTAACAGTGGCTGGCCATTGCGCAAACGTTGGCGCACGTGACCTGCATCAAAAGAATCGCAGCAATTGCCAAACGGCCTGAAAAAAACACATTTTTTTCACATCCAGCTGCTACTTTTAAAGACTGTCACTGGTTGAGCCAATGAAGGCTCTTCCCACCTAACGTGAGCTAACGGAAGCGCTCGATAAAGAAGGCGGGCAACACATGAATAGAGGGTTCAGCAAGGTCACTTTTCCAAATGCCTGCCAGCTGATGCGCTGGCATTTCCATCCCATGGGTTTCGAGGCAAGCATGGACGCCCCGGGCAGCATGATTGCCCGTTTGTTTGATCGGGCCAGTGGCGAGACCATGATCGCCATCGCCGGTATCCCCTGTTCGACGGTCATGAATGCCGCCGACGTCGAGCGAATAATCGAAGCCGTGGAGGATGAGCTTGAAGCGTTCATTCCTCCGGTGGCCCTCAGGAGTTATGCCTGAAGGCAGGCCTTCCCCATCCAAAAGCCCACGATATGGTGTAATGCTGTTCACTTAAGCATGGTGTTGTTAAGAACTGGATTGGGGGAATATCCATTGCTGCGGTAACGGCCACTTATGGTTTCGCTCTTACAGCGAGTCACTTTTGGAAGAGCCCAAAAGTAACCAAAAGGCTCTTGCCCCACCACTCGGTGCCTCGCTGTGGCTCGGCATGCCGTATCGAAGGCATTGCTCCGTGGGTCGCCGCGATGGGCCGTCCCTGGCCCAGCGCGACTAAACCGGCGTCCTGCCGGTTTACCCACTACGCAATGCCTGCGTTCGGCCATCGTGGTTTAACGGGGCGCCACGATCAAAAGCAAAGCGAGGCGGCCTGACAGCCGACCTGGTTTCAAGTGAGCACGTTCCCCTGTAGGAGCGAGCTTGCTCCCACAATTGGATCGTAGACAGGTCCCTTAATCAGGTCGGCTGTCAGGCCGCCTCGCTTTTGCTTTGGCTTTTGATTTTCTTGCCCCATCGAGAGGCCGAGTGGAGGTTCTGCGCAGTGGGTAAACCGGCATGGATGCCGGTTTAGTCGCCCTCGGCCATGGATGGCCGATGGCGACGGGCCCACGGAGCAGGACCGGAGCGAGGGCATGCCGAGCCACAGCGAGGCACCGAACGTCAGGGGCAAGAGCCCTTGGTTACTTGGGGCTTTTCCAAGTGACTCGCTGTAAGAGCGAAACCATAGGTGGCCGTTACCGCAGGAATGGATATACACCTAATCCAAATACCACCTGGGGCCCTCCAACCTAAAGTGAACAGCATTACCCGATTGATCGGGGCTTTTGTCTGCTGTAGCGGCCGGCTTACTTCGAAGCTTCAACCACGCCACTCTGGCGCTGCTTGAGGTTCTTGTCCGATTTGTACTGCAAGGCGGCGGAAGCCACGGCAGCGCTCTTGCCGGTTTCAACCCAATTGCGGATGCGCGCGGCATCGGCAAAGTGCGTGTATTTGCCATAAGCGTCGAGCAGCACCAGGGCAACTGGACGGTTGCTCATCCGGGTCACCAGCACCAGGCAGTGGCCTGCTGCGTTGGTGAAGCCGGTCTTGGTCAGCTGGATGTCCCAGTCCGGCTTGCGCACCAGATGGTCGGTATTGCGGAAACCCAGGCTATAGACGGGTTTACGAAAGGTGACGGTTTTTTCCTTGGTGGTGCTCAGCTCGGTCAGCAACGGGTATTTGTGCGCGGCGATCAACAGTTTGCTCAGGTCGCGCGCGGTCGATACGTTGCGCGCGGAGAGACCGGTCGGCTCGACGAAATGGGTGTTGGTCATGCCCAGGGCCCGGGCCTTGGCGTTCATCGCGGCAATGAACGCGGCATAGCCGCCTGGATAGTGATGGGCCAGGCTGGCGGCGGCCCGGTTTTCCGAGGACATCAGGGCAATCAGCAGCATTTCCCGACGCGGCAGTTCGCTCCTGAGTTTTACCCGGGAGTACACACCTTTCATTTCCGGCGTGTCGCTGATGTCGATGTTGATGTATTCGTCCATGTTCTGCCGGGCTTCAACCACGACCAGGCCGGTCATCAGTTTGCTGACCGAAGCGATGGGGACGACGACGTCCGGGTTGCTGGCATAGATGACTTTGTTGGTCTGCAGGTCCAGCAGCAAGGAGCTGCCGGAAGCGAGCTTGAGTGACTTGGTATCCCGCGGCGCTGCGGTGGTCTCGTCGGCACTGGCGATTGGCGTGAGGAAAGTCCCTGTAACTGCAAAAAATAGGCTCAGGATGGAAAGACGGATTTTCACGCTGGCAGACTCAATAAAGTGTTGATAAGCCGTTTTTGTAACGGGCTATTTCCCGAAAAGCGCGACATTCTGGAGTATGGCTGAATAACTGTCGATGGTTGTTCGAGGGCAGAGTGAAAGACCCTCGAAACGTGAAAAAAACGTCATTTTCCGGCGGATGGTCATCCCGTTCCGCGGGCAAAAAAGAACCCCGCCATGGGCGGGGTTCCTTGTGTCGCTGGTTGCCTCTACCTGCGCCTCAGCTGTGCAGGGCTTCAGCGGCGTACAGGGTGTTTTCCAGCAGGCAGGCGCGGGTCATCGGGCCAACGCCGCCTGGCACCGGAGTGATCCAGCCGGCACGGGGCAGGGCGGTTTCGTAGATCACGTCACCCACCAGCTTGCCGTCTTCCTGGCGGTTGATGCCAACGTCGATCACGATCGCGCCTTCCTTGATCCACTCACCTTTTACCAGGCCCGGCTTGCCGGCGGCGACGACCACCAGGTCAGCACGGCCGACGTGACCGGCCAGGTCCTTGGTGAAGCGGTGGGTGACGGTCACGGTGCAACCGGCCAGCAACAGTTCCATCGCCATCGGGCGTCCGACGATATTGGAAGCGCCGACCACCACCGCGTTCATCCCGTAGAGATCGGCGCCGGTGCTTTCCAGCAGCGTCATGATCCCTTTCGGGGTGCAGGGACGCAGCAGCGGGATGCGCTGGGCCAGGCGGCCGACGTTATAAGGGTGGAAACCATCGACGTCTTTATCCGGGCGAATGCGTTCCAGCAATTTGGAGGCATCCAGATGTTCCGGCAGAGGAAGCTGAAGCAGGACGCCGTCAATCGCCGGATCGTCATTGAGGCGATCGATCAGGTCGGCCAGCGCTTGCTGGGTGGTGTCGGAAGGCAGGTCATAGGCCTGGGACAGGAAGCCGACCTCTTCACAGTCTTTACGCTTGTGCGAGACATAAACCTGAGAGGCAGGATCGCTGCCGACCAGGATCACCGCGAGGCCCGGCGTGCGCAGACCTTGCTGGCGACGCTCGTTGACGCGTTGGGCGATCTGCTGGCGCAGGCTGGCGGCGATCGATTTGCCGTCGATAAGTTGTGCAGTCATTGCGCGTGATTAACCATCGAGAGGGGAAAAAAAGAGAGCGCATTCTCGCATGTCATGCGGTGAGGGCAAAGGCGCTTGGTCTGCAAATTCCGCTAACCCCTTTAATTAAATGAATTTTTTTCAAAAAGGATTTGACGACCTGCGGGGGGCTCTATACTATTCGTCGCACTTGTCGGGCACAGCCTAGCACTGGTTGAGAAGGTTGAGCGGGATTACGGTTCTGCAAGACTGAAAAGCACTTAGTTTGTAGTCCTCCAAGAGTACAGATTAACAAGGCGCCCGTAGCTCAGCTGGATAGAGCATCCGCCTTCTAAGCGGATGGTCGCAGGTTCGAGTCCTGCCGGGTGCGCCATTAGGCAGCTTTGGCACAAGTAACGCGATATGGTGGGCGTAGCTCAGTTGGTAGAGCACGGGATTGTGACTCCCGTTGTCGTGGGTTCGATCCCCATCGTCCACCCCATATTTCGAAAAGGCGCCAGATTAATAGTCTGGCGCCTTTTTTGTTTCAGCAGATTCAGCGACCGCAGGTACCGGGTCGCAAGGGCAGGGCGTTTCGTCGTTTTTATGTTTCGCGATGATGCCGTGTTGCCCGCCGGCCTTGCTTGCGAGATCGGCTGCCAGGGAGATGATTGGCGACCTCCTCTATATATAGAAAGGTTGGCGCAGAGCCCTGGCGTGATTGATTGTATTTGCCATCGGGGCGAGGTGCATTCGTGCATTCGCACCTATAAATTGCCTGCTGCGTTTTTACCCGTTTTCAGTAGGGTGACTTCTTGAGTTTGACCCACTAGAATGCATGCCCTTGATTCTGGGGTCGGAAACGGCCGGCTAACGTCTGTGCAACGAGGAATATCCATGCAAGTTTCTGTTGAAAATACTACTGCTCTTGAGCGCCGCATGAGCGTCACCGTGCCGGCTGAGCGCATCGAGAGCCAGGTCAACAAGCGTCTGCAGCAGACCGCCCAAAAGGCCAAGATTGCTGGCTTCCGTCCAGGCAAAGTGCCAATGAGCGAAATCAAGCGCCGTTTCGGTGCTGACGCTCGCCAGGAAGCTGTAGGCGACGTGATCCAGTCTTCCTTCTACGAAGCTGTGGTTGAGCAGAAGCTGAACCCGGCGGGTTCGCCGTCGATCGAACCAAAATCCCTGGAAGCGGGCAAGGACCTGGAATACGTAGCCGTATTCGAAGTGTTCCCTGAGTTCACCGTTGCCGGTTTCGAAGGTATCACCGTAGAGCGCCTGAGCGCTGACGTGGCTGACGCCGATCTGGACAAGATGCTGGACATCCTGCGCAAGCAGAACACCCGTTTCGAAGTGGCTGATCGCGCCGCTCAAAACGAAGACCAGCTGAACATCGATTTCGTTGGCAAGGTCGACGGTGAAGTGTTCGCTGGCGGTTCCGCCAAGGGCACCCAGCTGGTCCTGGGTTCCGGCCGCATGATCCCTGGCTTCGAAGACGGCCTGGTTGGCGCTAAAGCCGGCGAAGAGCGCGTTCTGAACCTGACCTTCCCTGAGGACTATCAGAACCTGGACCTGGCTGGCAAAACCGCCGAGTTCACCGTGACCGTCAACACCGTTTCCGAGCCAAAACTGCCAGAGCTGAACGAAGAGTTCTTCGCTCAATTCGGCATCAAGGAAACCGGTCTGGAAGGCTTCCGCACCGAAGTTCGCAAGAACATGGAGCGCGAACTGCGCCAGGCGATCAAATCCAAGGTTAAGAATCAGGTCATGGACGGTCTGCTGGCCACCAACCCGATCGAAGTGCCAAAGGCCCTGCTGTCCAACGAAGTCGACCGTCTGCGCGTGCAGGCTGTTCAACAGTTCGGCGGCAACATCAAGCCTGACCAACTGCCGGCCGAGCTGTTCGAAGAGCAAGCCAAGCGCCGTGTTGTCCTGGGCCTGATCGTGGCTGAAGTGGTCAAGCAATTCGACCTGAAGCCTGACGAAGCCCGCGTTCGCGAGATGATCCAGGAAATGGCTTCGGCTTATCAGGAGCCTGAGCAAGTTGTGTCCTGGTACTACAAGAACGACCAGCAACTGAACGAAGTTCGTTCGGTTGTGCTGGAAGAGCAAGTTGTGGATACTGTTCTGCAGAAAGCTAGCGTGACCGACAAATCGGTCTCTTACGAAGAAGCGGTCAAGCCGGTAGAAGCTCCACAAGCCGACTGATCATTTTTGCGCTAAGAAGCACACACATAAGCCAGCTCTCGAGCTGGCTTATGCGTATTCAAGACATAACTATTTGGGAGTGACTGCAGAGCATGTTCCGTAATTCGTATATTCAGCAGAACTCTGATATCCAGGCCGCAGGGGGCCTGGTCCCGATGGTTGTCGAGCAGTCCGCTCGTGGCGAGCGCGCCTACGACATCTACTCGCGTCTTCTCAAGGAGCGAGTGATCTTCCTGGTGGGTCCGGTAGAGGACTACATGGCCAACCTGATCTGTGCGCAACTGCTGTTCCTTGAAGCGGAAAACCCGGACAAGGACATCCATCTCTATATCAACTCCCCGGGCGGTTCGGTGACGGCGGGCATGTCGATCTACGACACCATGCAGTTCATCAAACCCAACGTGTCGACCACCTGTATCGGTCAGGCGTGCAGCATGGGCGCGTTCCTGCTGACGGCCGGTGCCAAAGGCAAGCGTTACTGCCTGCCGAACTCGCGTGTGATGATTCACCAGCCACTGGGCGGTTTCCAGGGCCAGGCATCGGATATCGAAATCCATGCCAAGGAAATCCTCTTCATCCGCGAGCGTCTGAACACGCTGATGGCCAAGCACAGCGGGCGTACTCTGGAAGAAATCGAGCGCGACACCAACCGCGACAACTTCATGAGTGCAGAAGCTGCGAAGGAATACGGCTTGATCGATGAAGTGATCAACCAGCGCCCCGCGTAAAATAAGCAGCTCAAAATAGGGGTGGTCGGCGGGTCCGATCACCAGCGGGCTTGAAAAAGCCCGCAATAGCCTTCATCTTGTGTTGCAAGCCTATCGGATTTGGATCGAACGAATGACTGACACCCGCAACGGCGAGGACAACGGCAAGCTGCTCTATTGCTCCTTCTGTGGCAAAAGCCAGCATGAAGTGCGCAAATTGATTGCCGGCCCCTCGGTCTTTATCTGCGACGAGTGCGTCGACCTGTGCAATGACATCATCCGTGAGGAGGTGCAGGAAGCCCAGGCCGAGAGCAGCGCGCATAAATTGCCTTCGCCTAAAGAAATCAGCGGCATCCTTGATCAGTATGTGATTGGTCAGGAGCGTGCGAAAAAGGTTCTGGCCGTAGCGGTGTACAACCACTACAAGCGTCTTAACCAGCGTGACAAGAAGAGCGACGACGTCGAACTCGGCAAGAGCAACATCTTGCTGATCGGCCCGACAGGCTCGGGTAAAACCCTGCTTGCCGAAACCCTGGCCCGCTTGCTGAACGTTCCGTTCACCATTGCCGACGCAACCACCCTCACCGAGGCGGGTTACGTGGGTGAAGATGTCGAGAACATCATTCAGAAGCTGTTGCAGAAGTGCGATTACGACGTGGAAAAAGCCCAGATGGGCATTGTCTACATCGATGAGATCGATAAGATCTCGCGCAAATCCGACAACCCGTCGATCACCCGGGACGTTTCCGGTGAAGGCGTGCAGCAGGCCCTGCTCAAGTTGATCGAAGGCACGGTCGCTTCCGTTCCACCTCAAGGTGGTCGCAAGCATCCGCAGCAGGAATTCCTTCAGGTCGACACCCGTAACATCCTGTTCATCTGCGGTGGTGCGTTCTCTGGTCTGGAAAAGGTTATTCAAAACCGTTCCACCAAAGGCGGCATCGGTTTCGGTGCAGAAGTGCGCAGCAAGGAAGAAGGCAAGAAAGTCGGTGAATCCCTGCGTGAAGTCGAGCCTGACGATCTGGTCAAGTTCGGTCTGATCCCGGAATTCGTCGGTCGTCTGCCGGTCCTGGCCACGCTGGACGAGCTTGATGAGGCTGCGTTGATGCAGATCCTCACCGAGCCGAAAAACGCACTGACCAAGCAATACGCCAAGTTGTTCGAGATGGAAGGCGTAGACCTGGAATTCCGTGCCGATGCACTGAAATCGGTCGCAAAACGTGCCCTGGAACGCAAGACCGGTGCCCGTGGCCTGCGTTCGATTCTCGAAGGTGTACTGCTCGACACCATGTATGAAATCCCCTCGCAGTCCGAGGTGAGTAAAGTGGTGATCGACGAAAGCGTTATAGAAGGCAAGTCCAAGCCGCTGTATATCTATGAAAACAGTGAGCCTGCTGCCAAGGCCGCGCCAGACGCCTAAGCGTCACGCAGCCGGTACAAAGAAGGGGCCTTCGGGCCCCTTTGCTTTTTGCACTTTTTAACACTGTCTTTGTGCTTGTTTTTTTTCAAGGCAGCCCCCATCTTGGTTTCAAGCTTACATCCATCTGTTTCCGGCCTTATGGCCGCCGTAGAGGCGAAATCATGAAGACAACCATCGAATTGCCTCTCCTGCCATTGCGTGATGTCGTGGTTTATCCGCACATGGTTATCCCGCTGTTCGTGGGGCGCGAGAAATCCATCGAAGCCCTCGAGGCCGCGATGACGGGCGACAAGCAGATCCTTCTGCTGGCCCAGAGAAACCCTGCTGACGACGATCCCGGCGAAGACGCACTTTATCGCGTAGGTACGATTGCGACCGTTCTGCAGCTGCTCAAGCTGCCTGACGGCACGGTCAAGGTTCTGGTCGAAGGCGAGCAGCGTGGCGCCGTGGAGCGCTTCAGCGAAGTGGACGGCCACTGCCGCGCCGAAGTGTCGTTGATCGACGAGGTCGATGCGCCTGAGCGCGAGTCGGAAGTGTTCGTGCGCAGCCTGCTGTCGCAGTTCGAACAATATGTGCAGTTGGGCAAGAAAGTCCCGGCTGAGGTCCTGTCGTCGCTCAACAGCATCGATGAGCCAGGCCGCCTGGTCGACACCATGGCCGCGCACATGGCGCTGAAGATCGAGCAGAAGCAGGAAATTCTCGAAATCATCGATTTGTCGGCCCGTGTCGAGCACGTGCTGGCCTTGCTGGATGCCGAGATCGACCTGCTGCAGGTCGAAAAACGCATCCGCGGTCGTGTCAAAAAGCAAATGGAGCGCAGTCAGCGCGAGTACTACCTGAATGAGCAGATGAAGGCCATTCAGAAAGAGCTCGGTGACAGCGACGAAGGGCATAACGAAGTCGAAGAGCTGAAAAAGCGCATCGATGCCGCCGGCCTGCCGAAAGACGCCCTGGCCAAGGCGACGGCCGAGCTGAACAAGCTCAAGCAGATGTCGCCGATGTCCGCCGAAGCGACTGTGGTGCGTTCCTACATCGACTGGCTGGTCCAGGTGCCGTGGAAGGCCCAGAGTAAAGTGCGCCTTGACCTGGCTCGCGCAGAAGACATTCTCGACGCCGATCACTACGGCCTCGAAGAGGTCAAGGAACGCATTCTTGAATACCTCGCCGTGCAGAAGCGCGTGAAGAAGATTCGTGGTCCGGTGTTGTGCCTGGTAGGTCCTCCCGGGGTGGGTAAAACCTCGCTGGCGGAGTCCATTGCCCACGCCACCAACCGTAAATTCGTGCGCATGGCCCTCGGCGGCGTGCGCGATGAAGCGGAAATTCGTGGTCATCGCCGTACTTACATCGGTTCGATGCCAGGAAGATTGATTCAAAAGATGACAAAGGTGGGTGTGCGCAACCCGCTGTTCCTGCTCGATGAAATCGACAAGATGGGCAGCGACATGCGTGGCGATCCGGCGTCGGCGTTGCTGGAAGTGCTCGATCCGGAGCAGAACCACAACTTCAACGATCACTATCTGGAAGTCGATTACGACCTGTCCGATGTGATGTTCCTGTGCACCTCCAACTCCATGAACATTCCACCGGCGCTGCTGGACCGGATGGAAGTGATTCGTCTGCCGGGTTACACCGAAGACGAGAAGATCAACATCGCCGTCAAATACCTCTCGCCCAAGCAGATCACGGCCAACGGCCTGAAGAAAGGCGAGCTGGAATTCGACGCCGAAGCGATCCGCGACATCATCCGCTACTACACCCGCGAAGCCGGTGTACGGGGCTTGGAGCGCCAGATTGCCAAGGTCTGCCGCAAGGCGGTCAAAGAGCATGCGCTGGAAAAACGCTTCTCTGTGAAGGTCACTGCGGACGATCTGGAACACTTCCTGGGCGTGCGTAAATTCCGCTACGGCCTGGCAGAGCAGCAGGACCAGATCGGTCAGGTGACCGGCCTGGCGTGGACGCAGGTGGGCGGTGAATTGCTGACCATCGAAGCCGCTGTCGTACCGGGTAAAGGCCAGCTGATCAAGACCGGTTCCCTGGGTGACGTGATGGTCGAATCGATCACCGCAGCCCTGACCGTTGTGCGCAGCCGGGCCAAGAGCCTGGGCATTCCCCTGGACTTCCACGAGAAGCGCGACACGCACATCCACATGCCGGAAGGCGCGACCCCGAAAGACGGCCCTAGCGCCGGCGTGGGCATGTGCACGGCATTGGTCTCGGCACTGACCGGCATCCCGGTACGTGCAGATGTTGCCATGACGGGTGAAATTACCCTGCGTGGCCAGGTATTGGCGATTGGCGGCTTGAAGGAAAAACTGCTGGCCGCGCATCGTGGCGGAATCAAGACCGTGATCATTCCTGAAGAGAATGTTCGCGATTTGAAGGAAATTCCGGACAATATCAAGCAAGATCTTCAGATTAAACCAGTTAAATGGATTGACGAGGTCCTGCAAATTGCGCTGCAATACGCCCCGGAGCCCTTACCGGATGTGGCTCCGGAGATAGTCGCGAAGGATGAGAAACGTGACGCAGATTCTAAGGAAAGAATTAGCACGCATTAGTACGTATTTGCCTGGGGGGCTTCCTTGACAGCTTTTTAGAGCCCTTGTTATAAAGCGGCTCTTAAGTGTCTGTAGGCCATTCAGCACTCGTTTTTGCTTTCACCAAAAAAACTTAGAATCATACTCAAATAGATATAAGGGGACTTAGAGTGAACAAGTCGGAACTGATTGATGCTATCGCTGCATCCGCTGATATCCCGAAAGCTGCTGCTGGCCGTGCGCTGGACGCTGTAATCGAATCCGTCACTGGCGCTCTCAAGGCTGGCGACTCCGTGGTTCTGGTTGGTTTCGGTACCTTCTCCGTAACTGATCGTCCAGCTCGCATCGGTCGTAACCCACAGACCGGTAAGACGCTGGAAATCGCAGCTGCCAAAAAACCAGGTTTCAAAGCCGGTAAAGCACTGAAAGAAGCTGTCAACTAAGTTCCATTCAGGTTTTTGCCTATCCGGGTCGGGGTCAAGCCTGACCTGGCAGCGGAGCGGTAGTCCAGTCGGCAGTTCGCCGGTCCGAGACGCCGAGGCTTGTCAAGACGAGTCATCGGTCCGCTCCGCCAGTTACGAGAAGGCGCATCCTCGGATGCGCCTTTCTTCTATCCGGATTCTACCCACGCTCCACGGTTGCCTAATTTTGAAGTTCAACCGTTTATGGGGGACGCATGCTGCAAAATATCAGGGACAATTCACAAGGCTGGATTGCCAAGACCATTATCGGGGTCATCGTTGCACTGATGGCCTTGACCGGTTTCGACGCCATTTTCCAGGCCACGACGAGCAAGAACGAAGCGGCGAAGGTCAATGGTGAAGAAATCAGCCAGAACGAGCTGAGCCAGGCGGTCGATATGCAACGCCGTCAACTCATGCAACAGCTGGGCAAGGATTTCGACGCCTCTTTGCTCGACGAAAAAATGCTGCGCGAATCGGCCCTCAAAGGCCTGATCGACCGCAAACTGCTGCTGCAAGGCGCAGAAAACTCCAAATTCGCTTTCTCCGAAGCGGCGCTGGACCAGGTCATCCTGCAAACACCTGAATTCCAGGTGGATGGCAAGTTCAGCGCTGAGCGTTTCGACCAGGTGATTCGTCAGCTCGGCTACAGCCGCATGCAGTTCCGCCAGATGCTGGCTCAGGAAATGCTGATCGGGCAACTGCGCGCCGGTGTGGCGGGTAGCGGTTTTGTTACCGATGCCCAGGTCCTGGCCTTCGCCCGTCTGGAAAAACAGACCCGCGATTTCGCTTCCCTGAACATCAAGGTCGACCCGTCGACCGTGAAGCTGACCGACGAAGAGGTCAAGGCCTACTACGACGAGCACGCCAAGGAATTCATGACGCCGGATCAGGTGGTCATTGATTACCTGGAGTTGAAGAAGGCTTCCTTCTTTGATCAGGTCAGCGTCAAGGACGAAGACCTGCAAGCGGCGTATCAGAAAGAAACCGCGAACCTGTCCGAGCAACGCCGGGCTGCGCACATTCTGGTCGAAGTGAACGACAAGACCACCGAAGCGCAGGCCAAGGCCAAGATCGAAGAGATCAAGGCCCGCCTGGACAAGGGTGAGCAGTTCGACGCCCTGGCCAAGGAATTCTCCCAGGACCCGGGTTCGGCGAATAACGGCGGTGACCTGGGCTACGCAGGTCCTGGCGTCTATGACCCGGCGTTCGAGAAAGCCCTGTATGCGTTGGCCCAGGACCAGGTTTCCGAGCCGGTTCGCACCGACTTCGGTTTCCACCTGATCAAGCTGTTGGGCGTGGAAGCGCCTGAAGTGCCGACGTTGGCCAGCCTGAAAGACAAGCTGACCCGCGAATTGAAGGCTCAGCAGGTCGAGCAGCGTTTCGTCGAAGCGACCAAGCAACTGGAAGACGCCGCGTTCGAAGCCTCCGATCTGGTCCAGCCTGCGCAGGACTTGAAGCTGACCGTTCATACTTCCGCGCCATTCGGCCGTGAAGGTGGCGAAGGCATTGCGGCCAACCGTGCCGTGATCACCGCAGCGTTCAGCCCGGAAGTACTCGATGAGAGTGCCAACAGCACCGCCATCGAGCTCGACCCCGACACCGTGATCGTGTTGCGTGCCAAGGAGCACCTCAAGCCTGAACAACTGCCACTGGAAAAGGTGGAAGGTCCGATCCGCATGCAATTGGCCAAGGAGCACGCCATTGCTGCCGCCAAGACCCGTGCTGACGAGCTGATTGCCAGCCTGCGTGATGGCAAGACCCCTCTGGACAAGCCGATCGACGGTCAGAGCTGGAAGGTTACCGAAGCTGCGACCCGCGCTCAGGAAGGCGTTGACCCGGCTGTGCTGCAGGCGCTGTTCCGCATGCCCAAGCCTGCTGCCAAGGACAAACCGACTTTCAGCAGCGTCACCTTGCCTGATGGCAGCCTGATGATCGTGCGTCTGAACGGTGTGAACGAGGCCGCCACGCCGACCGAAGAAGAGAAGGCTCAATACCGTCGCTTCCTCGCTTCGCGCGTTGGCCAGCAAGACTTCGCGGCTTACCGCAAGCAGCTGGAAAGCCAGGCCGAGATCAAGCGTTTCTGATCTCAGTCCGCGTGATATGAAGACCCCGGCCGTTAGGCCGGGGTTTTTTTTCGCCTGTATTGCACGAGGCGGGGTAATTTTCTCCCGACCATCGGGTCAACACCCCTGTAACTGTTTTAAGACACAATCGGTACGCCGCTAAGCATCGATCTGTTGCACAATACGCCCCGAACCGTTTCTCTCAGGATGTTCAATGTTTAAATCAATTCCCATGCGGGTTGTCGGGCTGGCCTTGGTGCTGGCTGCTGCTGCCGGTTGTTCGTCGAAGAAAGCCGCCATCTACGAGCATGAGAACTTCGATGATTCCGGAACCTTTTCCCGCAACTATCCGGTGACCGATTCGGCCTCCTGTGAAGCGGCTCGTCGAGCCTTGCTGAGCCAGGGCTATATCATCACCAGCAGTGATCCGAAGCTGGTCAGTGGGCACAAGAGCTTCCAGCAAACCGGCGAAAACCACATGGAAATCAGTTTCAGCGTGGTCTGCACCGAAGACGGCACGACGGAGCACCATGCCACCGTGTTCGCCAACGCCCTGCAGGACAAGTACGCGCTGAAGAAAACCAACAACTCGGCGAGCCTCGGTGTCGGTGTGCTGGGCTCGGTGTCGATGCCGATCGGCTCGTCGGACGACTCGATGGTCAAGGTCGCGAGCGAAACCGTCACCTCGGCGAAGTTCTACGAGCGTTTCTTCGCCCTGGTCGAGCTGTTCCTGCCCAAGGAAGTGAAAGCCGCGGCGCACATCCCCGACAAGCCGAAAACCGACCTGGGCGTGCCCGAGCCGAAGCCGGCACCGGCACCGGCGTCAGCGCCGTTAGCACCGGAATCTGCGCCAGAGCCTGCCCCGGCGCCAGAAGGCGCCAAGGCCCCTGAAGTCGCTCCAGCCGCTTCCGAGCCGGTTGCGCCGCCGCCTGAGGCTGCACCGATTACCTCGACCCCAAGCGCTGAGCCAACGCCTTCCACGGAAAGCATCACGCCACCCGCCAACCCAAGCGACATGTCGCCACCTTCGGAACCGATCCAGGCCATGCCCGTCACTGGCCAGTGATGGCGCCACGGGGCCAGGCGACATCGCGCCGGCCCCGTCACCGCTACAAAGATTGACCCGCGTCAAACAGACCGTCGTCCTGCGGCCTGCAGCAAAAAAATCCTGTGATAAATTCCCTCCCGCCTGCTACGTTTTATCTGTAAGCGACGAACTGTCGTGTCCGCGTCATTTTTCTTTCACGTGGGCACTTTAGGCTCAAGGCGCTGGTCATTTATTCAGACGTTTTTTCATGAGCTGTGGGGGATTCGAAAATGGACGATTATCAAGAAGAACTGCTCGAGTATCAGGCGTTTGAACTGGACCCGCTGGAACCGGCCGAAGACGCGACCGAGCTTTAACGTTCAGCTTAAAGCTTGCTGCTGATGGCTGTCTCTCTGCGACTACGGCGAAACTCGCCGGGCGTCTGGGCGGTCCATCGCTTGAAGGCGCGTTGAAAGGCTTCGGCTGAGGCAAAGCCCAGCAGGTAGGCGATTTCGCCGAACGCCAGTTCGGTATCGCGGATGTAGGTCATGGCCAGGTCGCGACGGGTGTCGTTGAGGATCGCGCGAAATTGCGTGCCTTCTTCGGCGAGCTTGCGGCGCAAGGTCCAGACCGGCAGCTTCAGGCGTGCCGCCACTTCTTCCAGGTCGGGTTCCCGGCCACCATTGAGCAACGGCCCCAGCAATTGAGTGATGCGTTCACCCAGGCTGCGGGTGCGTGTCAGCTGCTCCAGCTCTCGCTCACACAACTTCAACAAGTGGCGCCAGGTGCTCGGGCAATGCTCGGGGTTGCGCTGGGCAAGGCTGGCCAGGCTCAGGCGCAGTTGATTGTGCTCGGCGCCAAACTGGATCGGGCAGTCGCCCAGCACCTCGTAGGCCGCGCGGTAACCGGGATCCTCGAACTCGATGTCGATGCGTTCGGCGCGCAGCGGGGCAGGGCTGACGCTGGACAATTGCTGCAACCAGCCACAGATGATCGAATCCACCACGAAGCGGTTGTAGCTGTTGTAGGGGCTGATGGAATAGAAGCGCAACCAGGCACCCTGGGCATCTTCGTGAAAGCTCGATTGACCGCGATAGTTGGAGCCATACAAGGCTTCGAATCGAATCAGGCAGCGCGCCGCCTCGCGCACCGTCGGCGCCTGGGCGGCAGTCACGCCGGCAAGGCCGGCCTGGCTCAGGCGACTGAGCAGGCCCATCTGCAAGCCGAGCGCCGGGTTGCCGGTCAACTGGATGGCCGCGTGGCCCAGGCGCATGTAGCGCGGGATCGAGAGACGGGCACCGGCTTCACTCAACCGGGCCGCATCCAGGCCGTATTGCTCGAGCAGTGGTTGCGGGTCTGTGCCGTGGCTGCGCACGGCGTCGGCCAGGCTGTGAACAAAACCCACCGACAGATCACCCAGGCGCATGGGGGTGGGTTTCATGGCCTACAGCCAAAGATTCAGCAGACGCGCACCGCGGGCCTTGCCGTCGGCGAAATGCCGGCCGTTGCTGCTGAGAAAACTCTGCCCGGCGCTGCCCTGATCCCAGAACTGTCCACGCAGGAATACATTGATGCCGGCGATGGCCTGGCTGGCGGGTGCTTGAGTGCTCAGGTTCAGGCGCTGCCATGCTTGGCCTTCACTGACTTCCCCGGCCTTGAGGCTGACGGAGGCGGGTGTCGATGAGTCCTTGTAGCCACGCCACGGCTGGTCCCAGGTACCGCGACCGGAGACAAACGCCGGGACAGCAACCAGCTGTACCTGTTGAGTATCGAGTTTGCGGTAGTTGTCCGGGTACCAGCTGTCGCTGCCGATCAGCACGCCCAGGCGCCCGGCCGGGGTGTCGACGACATTGAGCCTGTGTTCGCCGTTGGCCTTGATCGCCTCCTGCTGTTCGAACACCGGATACATCTGGCGCTGGGGTTGGCCGATGGGCAGGCCATCGCGGCCGAACACCACGCTGCTGTTGAACAACGCGCCACGGCCGATTTTCAACGTGCCGTCGACGACACTGGGTTCGGGCAGCACGATGGAGCCGGCCACCAGGGTGACGTCAAACTCCTTGGCCAGTCCGCCGAACAACGCCTGGTAATCCTTGGCCATGCCTTTGGCTTTCATGCGCAGGTGCGCGTCGTCGATACGGCTCTCGCCCTCGGCGCCAATCAGCGCGCGGACGAACTTCAGCGGGTTGCTCACGGCCAGCCAGTTCATGGCTTCCTTGAACGTGCCGGCCTGGTACAACTCGTCCTTTTCGCCGCTGACCATCAGCCAGGTGCCGACATGTTCGGGCAATACGACGATGGTTTTTTCATTCAACAGCCCCTGGTCCCGGGCCTTCTGCAAGTAGGCGGCGAGTTTGCGGTGCAAGCGTTCGGGGCTTTGGTAGTCGGTGGGAAACAGCTCGGGCTGGATGCCCAGCAAGTTGCCGCGGTCAGCGGGCGTGCCCTGGTCGACGGCGACATCGATCCGCAGATCCGAGAGGTACAGCCCCGTCGGGCGATCCGCGGCCCACATTGCGTAGGTCGTAAGAGCGGCGACAAGCGCCATGGAGAACGTCAGGTACAAAAGTTTGCGCATGGGGGAACAGTCAATAGCCCTCTACAGGCTTGTCATCGATTTGCGTCAAGGATAAAGCGAATCAGGCGGTGGGTGGGGAAAATTGACAGCGCCTCGCGTTATTGGCCGCGTCGCAGGTGTTTTGGTCTTCTGGTTGTTGGCGATAATGCACGCCACTACCTCTGTCAGTGTTTCTGTCAGCTGTGCTTCGCTGGTCTCGAGGGTATACCACTGCGACTGGCCAAACAGCATGGCAATGACAGCACTGGTGGTCGGGCAGATGTCTGCACAGGCCGCGCCTTTCTCGCCGTAGCTGTCAGTGATGATGGCGTTCAAGAGAGCGGCGTAGCGGTTTTTCAGCTGGATCACCTGCTTCTTCTGTTCTTCGTTCAGGTTGGTGAACTCACGGGTGACCAGCGTCAGTCTGTATTTTTCATTACAGTTGAAAGCGACGAAAGCCTGGATGAATAGCCGCAGACGTGCACGAGCGTTGCGTGCGCCTTTCATTCGCCGCAGCGTGTCCAGCAGCAGGTCCGACAAGGCCGACTCGATGAGTTCGAACAACAAGGCCTGCTTGTTTTCGATGTGGTGGTAGAGCGACCCGGCATGCAACCCCAGGTAGCTCGCCAGGTCGCGCAAGCCGATGGCCTGATAGCCGTGGGTGGCGAAGAGTTCGAGTGCCGCGTCCAGCAGTCGATCGCGGGCGCTGTGTACTGGATTGGCTGATGCGCTGGTGGTTGGCATGGATGTCCCGTCAACTGGAAAAATTATCCCGCGTGGCGATAGCCTGTTGCGCGAGCATGGTGCGCCGTGCGCATCAGCAGCAGCACCGCACAGATTACTGGAAGGTTCACCAGCAGCAATGCATAGCGCAATGACTCCTGGCCAAACAGCGGTAGCAACATGTCGCTGCACAAGCCGGTCAACAAGGGGCCGACGCCAATACCGAGCAGCGTGCTGACGATGGTTTGCAGCGCCATGGCGGTACCGCGCCTACCCGCTGGCACCAGTTGCGTGACGAGGTTGTAGGAGGGCGCGACCCACCACACGGCAAAAAAGGAATACAGCGCACACCAGAGCATGGCGTCTGGGATCGGCACGTCGCCCAGATGCACCAGCACGGAGTCGGACCACAGTAGATAGGGGACCAGGGCGCAGGTGGCCGCGAGGTGGCCCACTACGGGAATGGACACCTGCCAATGGGGATCGCGACGGCACAGGCGGTCGCTCAACCAGCCACTGAACAGACCACCGATCCCGGCCGAGGTCCCGCAGATCACCCCCGCCAGCAAGCCGGCGTGTTGCAGTGACAAGCCGTGGGAGCGCACCAGGAAACTGGTGTTCCACATGGCAATGGCATAGGAGCTGAGCGTGGTCAGGCCGCCCGCGAGAATCAGGCAGCGGTAGGCCGGCAATGCCCAGAGCTTGCGGGCTTCGGCGCCCATGCCAAGCAGCGCGGGCGCTGTGTGGGTGTGTGGCGTGAGGTCCCAGCGGCCACGCTGCGGCTCGCGCACGAAAAACGCCAGGAGGGTGCAAAACACCAGGGCCGGCATGCCCAGGGCAATGAACGCCGTGCGCCAGCCATAGTGCTCGACCACCCAGGCACCGATACTCAAACCGATGATCGAGGAAAAGGTCGGCGCCGCGGTAAAACAACTGATGGCGAAGGAGCGACGATGGGCCGGATACAGGTCGGCGATCAACGAAAGCGAGGCCGAAGTGGTCGGCGATTCGCTGATGGCCACCAGCATTCGCGCAACGGCCAGCGCCAGGAAGCTGCCCGCCAGCCCGCACGCCATGGTGGCCACGGCCCAGAGCAGGCAGGACATGGCCAGCAGGCGGATACGCGGCATGCGGTCCACCAGCCGCCCGGCCGGCAGGCCCATGAGTGCATAGACGGCCGCGAACGCCAAGCCAGAGATCAAGCCGATGGCCGTGTCGCTGACGCCGAATTCGGCCTTGATCGGTTCGACCATGACCGCGAGTATCTGGCGCCCGACAAAGTTGTCGGCAAACACCATGGCCAGCAGCAACAGCAGGCCATGGCTGCCCCAGCCGACCGTGGCGGCCGGCAGCGTACTTGCGCGAGCGGTCATCGCGGCGCCCACAGGTCAGGCAGGCCCGGGTCGCTCACGTGAATCAGGCGCTTGAGCAACACCTTCAAGGCTTGGGCATCGGCGGCGCCGAGCTTGGCCGACAGGTCTTCTTCCACGGCCTTGGCCAGCGCCAGCTGATGCAACGAAACTTCGCGGCCCTGGGCGGTGAGGACAAAACGCGGCGCTTGTGCCGGCCCTTCGAAGGCCACCAGGCGCTGGCGCTCGAGAAAACGCATGCTGGCCAGCGTCACTTCGCGGCCGGTGTAGGTGACGAAGGTGTTGATCTCCTCCAGCGTCATGTTGTCGCGGATACACAGGATCGACAGGACGAAGAACGTCTGTTCGTCCAGCTGCTGGCTGTTCAGCAGTTGGCGCAGGGCATTGAGCGCCTGGTAATGGCCGCGCCCCAGCAGGTAGCCGAGCAAGTCCTCTGTGTAGCTGCACTCGGGCGGTGGCGGCGTGGTCGCCAGGCGCAGTTCGCTGCGGGGCTTGCGCGTGGCCAGGGCATATTGGCCGCTCTGGAACGCCAACGGCGCGCGGTCGCTGTGATCGAAGGCGAGGACTTCGCCGACGAAAATCACATGGTCGCCACCTTCGTACTGGAACGCGGTGCGGCACTGGAAGCGCGCCGTGCAATCCTGCAGCAACGGTGCCTCGCTGATGCCATTGTCCAGTTGGATCTCGGCGAACTTGTCCTCGCCCTGGGTGGCGAATCGTCCCGACAGGGTCTCCTGCTCCGTGGACAGCACGTGCACGTTCCAGTGCTTGCCGCTGCTGAAGATCGGCAGGCTGCGCGCTTGCTTGGACAGGCTCCAGAGCACCAGCGGCGGGTTGAGCGACACCGAGTTGAAACTGTTGGCGGTGATGCCCACGGGCGAGCCGTCTTCGGTCTGGGTGGTGATGATCGTGACCCCGGTGGTGAACGTGCCGAGCGCGGCGCGAAATGCCTGGGGATCGAAGCTGATATTTTGCATTGCCATGACTGGCCTCATGGGGTGGAGGTTTTCGTATGGCCAGTATTGGACGTTTGCAGGCCTTGAACATCGTCTCAACGGACTAACGCTAATGCACCGCCTCGTCCGATTGGACGAGGCGGCGCAGGCGTGTGCGAGGCTAGGGTGGCGCCAGGCGCATCGGGCGCTCACCGGCCATCGAGCCAACCTGCAAGGGGATAACAATGAGTTCAGCCACGTCTTCGGACGACCTTTCCAGCCTGCTTGCGCGCCAGAAAGAAGCCTTTGCCGGCGCCGGCAGTGTCAGCGTCGACACCCGCCGCCAGCGCCTGCAGCAAGTGATCGACCTGCTGGTCGACAACCACGGGGCATTGACCACGGCGATCGACCAGGACTTTGGCGGACGGCCCGCCGGCTTTTCCCTGATGAATGACGTGCTGGGTTCACTGGCTTCGCTCAAATATGCCCGCGATCATCTGCAAGGGTGGATGCAGGACGAGCCGCGGGAAATGTTTGCCCCCTATGACCAGCTCGGCGCCAGGGCCTGGGTCATGCACCAGCCCAAAGGCACGGTGGGCATCCTCGGCACCTGGAACGCCCCGCTGTACACCTTGTTCAGTCCTCTGGCCTCGGCGCTGGCAGCGGGCAACCGGGCCATCCTCAAACCGTCGGAAGTGGTGCCGCGCACCGCTGAACTGGTGGCGCGCCTGTGCGCCGAACACCTCGACCCGCTGGTGGTGGCCGTGGTCAATGGCGGCCCGGAGTTGGGCGAGGCGTTCAGCAGCCAGCCTTTTGATCATCTGGTGTTTACCGGCAGCACGGCGATTGGCCGGCGGGTAATGGGCAATGCCGCGAAAAACCTGGTGCCGGTGACCCTGGAGCTGGGTGGCAAGTCGCCGGTGATCGTCTCGTCCAGCGCCGACCTGAACAAGGCCGCCTTCAGCATCGCCGCAGGCAAGGCCGGCAATGGCGGACAGATCTGTATCACCCCGGACCTGGTGTTTGTGCCCAAGGCCCGCCTCGAGTCTTTCCTCGATGCATTGCGAGGCGCTTATCGCGATCTCATCCCGACGGTGGCTGGCAACCCGGATGTGGTGGCAGTGGTCAACCAGCGCCATCTGGAGCGGGTCGAGGGCCTGGTCGAGGATGCGCAATCGCGCGGTACTCGCATCGAGTGCCTGCCCGAACCCCTCGCGGTGGATCCCCAGGATCGGCGTCGTCCGCTGCGGGTGGTGGTGGATCCGGCCCAGGACAGCCTGATCATGCACGAGGAAATCTTTGGCCCGGCCATGGTCGTGCTGGGTTATGACGAGCTCGATCAGGTCATCGCACAAATCAACGCAGGGCCACGTCCGTTGGCGCTGTACTACTTCGGCGAGGATGCACAGGAGCAACGTCATGTGCTCGAGCACACCCTGTCCGGCGGGGTCACGATCAACGATGTGATGATGCATGCCGCCCTGCACGATGCGCCGTTCGGTGGTATCGGTGCCTCGGGCATGGGCCATTACCATGGCCGCGAAGGCTTTCTCGAATTCAGTCACCTGCGCACGGTGTTCAAGGCCTCGGCCCACGACCCGCGCCGGGAATGGGGCCTGTTGCCGCCCTATGGCGAGCACTTTCTGGCGGCGATGCTGGCCGGGGTCACTCGCGACTAATTCCAGGCTGGGGTACCTTGCGCCCCATCCGCTCCAGGGGACAGGCCATTGATCATGTTCAAGGCAATTACGATCGCCCAGCGCCTGTGGCTCTGGGCGCTGTTGGCCACCTTGTTGTTTGCCCTGGCGGTACTGTTCGGCGCCTACGGTTTGCAGCAGGCGCGCGACAGCCTGCGGGCCATCAACGAGGACAACCTGGCGACCTTGTTGATGTTTGGTGACATCGAACATCGCCTCGGTGAAA
This sequence comes from Pseudomonas sp. YuFO8, assembly GCF_035065025.1. Classification (NCBI taxonomy): domain Bacteria; kingdom Pseudomonadati; phylum Pseudomonadota; class Gammaproteobacteria; order Pseudomonadales; family Pseudomonadaceae; genus Pseudomonas; species Pseudomonas sp. YuFO8. Next base: position 89,803 of record NZ_JAXDEQ010000012.1, read on the forward strand.
GTCGTCGCCAGGTTCTGCTGGCGATCCAGCAAGACCCGGAAGGCTCGCTGGTGGCGGCGTTTGACCGTCCGGTGGAAGCCACCCTGAGTGCCATCGAGAGTAACAATGTGGCACTGGCGAAGATTTGGGCGAGCTATCGCCAACGCTCATTGAGTGGCGAAGAGCAGCAGGCGGCTGATGCGTTCGACCAGCATTACCGGGCATGGCAGGACGAGTTGGGCATCCTTCTGGAATCCTTTCGCGTCGGCGATTTTCGCCTGCCGGGCATTCTGTCCTTTCTGCGCATGGCCGAGCCCCGGGGCAATGCCGCCGTGGCTGAGCTGAGCAAGCTGCAGGCCTTGCAGAAGCTGCGCGCTGCGCAGGCCTACGAGGCGGCGCAGTACCGCTATCGTTCGACGTTGCTGGCTTACCTGGCACTGGCGGTGGTAGGCGGCCTGGTGGGCAGCCTCACCGCGTTTTCCACGCTGCGTCGGCTCAAGCGTGCCTTTGCCCAGGCCGGTGCCTGCGTGCGGGCCATCGCCAGTGGCGATCTGGTGCAACCAATCGAGATCAAGGGCGGCGACGAGTTCGCGCTGATGCTGCGCGACATTGCGCTGATGCGTGACGGCCTGCACGGGCTCATTTCACAGATGCGCGAGCTGGTGCAGCGGGTCAGTCACGAAGCGGCGCACATGGCTGAGTCGGCGGAGTCGGCTTCTACGGCCACCCAGCAACAGGCGGACGCGGTGCGCGGGATTTCCCGGGCGGTGGAGGACCTCTCGGGGTCGATCAGCGAAGTGGAAAACCATGTCGGCGTGTCTCGCGACATCACCCAGCATTCGGCGCGGCGCTCGGGCAAGAGCGAGGAATTTATTCGCGACATGGCCCAGGAGATGAACCGCATCAGCGACGTGATCAGTGACACTGCCGTGCACATTCGCCAGCTGGAAGGGTTCTCCGGGGAGATCAGCCACGTGCTCAAGGTTATTCGCAGCATTGCCGAGCAAACCAACCTGCTGGCGTTGAACGCCGCCATCGAGGCCGCGCGGGCAGGGGAGGCGGGGCGCGGGTTTGCCGTGGTCGCCGACGAAGTTCGCCTGTTGGCCCAACGCACCGCCAGCTCGATTGGCGAAATCGATCTCACCGTGCAGCGCATCCAGGAAGGCACGCTGGCGGTGGTCGACGGCATGGGGCGGGTGGTCAGCCGGGTGCGTGACGGCGTCAACCTGGCCCATGAGGCCGGCGATTCGGTGGCGCAGATTCGCAGCGGCACCGATGATGTGATCCGCAGCGTGGACACCATCGCCACGGTGATCACCGAACAGGTGCGGGTCACTCGGGAAATGGTCGCCAGGGTCGAGAGCGTTTCCAGCGGCACCGGTGCGCTGTCGGCCAATGCCGGGCGCAGCGCGGTGGCCGCCGCGGACCTGGAGCAACTGGCGCGGGCACTGGATCAGTTGTCGGCACGATTCAATGTTGCATGAGCAGACACTGCATTCACTGTGGGAGCGAGCCTGCTCGCGAAGAGGCCAGCATAATCAACATCAATGTTGACTGATCCATCGCTTTCGCGAGCAGGCTCGATCCCACAGGGCGTAAGACCTGAACACTCTAATAACCCACAAACAGGGCGCGATCACTACAATGGATAACCACGAAAACGCACCACTCAACTCCGCCACTGGCTGGCCGCGCCGCAGCGTGCTCAAGGCCGGTGCCGTGGCGGTCGGCGTCGGCCTTCTTGGGCGGTTTGCCGACGCCCGCGCGGCGGGGCTTTCGGCCAGCGACTACCAGGCCATGGACGCCTGGGCGATGAGCCAGGCGATCCGCAGTGGCGAGCTGAGTGCCGAGGACCTGCTGGCGGCGACACTGGCCCGTTACAACGAGGTCAACCCCCGGGTCAATGCGGTGAACATGCTGCATGAAGCCTACGCACGCGCCATGCTTGCCCAGCGCCGCGCGGCCGGCACCTTAAACCAGGGCGCCCTGGCCGGCGTGCCACTGCTGATCAAGGACCTCAATACCTCGCTGCAAGGGACCGTCACCAGCAACGGAAGCCGGATGTTCAAGGACTCACCGCCCGCCACCCGCACCAGTACCCTGATCAGCCGGTATGAACAGGCCGGCGCGGTGCCGTTCGGCAAGACCACATGCCCCGAGTTCGGCCTGACCACCACCACCGAATCCCTGGCCTGGGGCCAGACCCATAACCCCTGGAACCTGGCCATGAGTGCGGGCGGCTCCTCCGGTGGCGCGGCGGCGGCGGTGGCAGCGGGGATCGTGCCCGTGGCCCACGCCACCGATGGCGGCGGCTCGATCCGCATTCCGGCTTCGTATTGCGGCCTGGTCGGGCTTAAGCCCAGTCGCTATCGCACCCCCAGCGGACCGCTGCATTTCGAAGGCTGGTTTGGCGCCAGCGTGGGTAACGTGGTCTCGCGCACGGTCCGCGATACCGCGCTGTTCCTCGATGTCGGGCAAGGCCATGAAGCGGGAAGTGCCTATTGGAGCCCACCCTTGGTACGACCTTATGTGCAAGAGCTGCAGCGCGAACCGGGCAAGTTGCGGGTAGCCGTGGTGCGCCAATCGCTGACCGGTGCGCCGCTGGAACCGGCGATTGCCGCCACCCTGGAACAGACCATCAAGCAACTGCTCGCCCTTGGGCACGAGATCGACGAGTTGACCCTCGGGGTCGATCCTCGCCAGTTGTTCGGCGCCCACGGCACGGTGATCGGGACGGCGGTGCGAACCCTGATCCACGACCGTGAACAGGTGCTCGGCCGCGCAGCCACGGCGCAGGATCTGGAGAAGATCACCCTGGTCAACCTGGAGCGTTCCAAGGGCACCAGCGGCGAGGACCTGTACCGCGCCCGCCAATCGTTCGAGAACATCGGCGCGACCATGGAGCAGCACTTCGAACGCTACGACGTGATCCTGTCGCCGGTCACCGGCAGCCTCACGCCCAAGCTCGGCCTGCTGTCCCTCGACCAGCCCTGGGACAGCTACGCCCACAATGCCATGGGCAGCGCCGGCTTCACCGTGCTGGCCAACGTCAGCGGCCAGCCGGCCATCTCGCTACCTTTGGGCCAGAGCGACAACGGCCTGCCGGTGGGCATGATGTTCACCGCGCGTTTAGGCGGCGAAGACGTACTGCTGCGCCTGGCCAGCCAGCTGGAGCAGGCGCATCCGTGGGCCGCCAGACGCGCCGCTCTTTAATCCCATACCTGTGGGGGCCTGCTCATGATGGCGGCGTGTCAGGCGATGGAGATGTTAGCTGTGCCGGCCTCATCGCTGGCAAGCCAGCTCCTACAGTGTGATTGGGTGTTGCCGGGATTGGGTTCCCTTGTAGGAGCCGGCTTGCCGGCGAAGGCGATATGTCAGCCGATTGAGATGCTGGATTTGCCGACCTCTTCGCTGGCAAGGCAGCTACAGGGTGAGCACATGGAATGACAGGGGGTGTGTACGACCAGGCCCCTAGTCCACTTTGACGATGAGCCCATCCCCCCGCAGCCCCGATCATGGGGCTGCACTCCGCCAGCGCACCCTGCGTGGTCGGCGGTTTCTTCCTGACCTCAGCTAATGGCATAACAACAATGACGGCTCAAGTTCAGTCTCAGACCCACTACGACGTGATCGTCGTTGGTTCGGGCGCAGGTGCGATGACTTCGGCGGTGTTCCTCGCCGACCAGGGAATGCGCGTGCTGGTGCTGGAGAAAAGCGACCAGTACGGCGGCACTTCGGCGATCTCCGGGGGCGGTATCTGGATCCCCAACAACCACTACTTCGCTCGCCAGCGCGGCAACGACAGCTACGCCACGGCGCTGACTTATCTCAAGGCCGCGGCAGGCGAACATGTCGATGAAACGCGCCTGCGTGCCTACCTCGACAATGCGCCGAAGATGATCGAACAGCTCACCCGTATCAGCCGGGTGCGCTACGCGGTGGCAGCGAAATACCCAGATTATTATCCGCACCTGCCGGGGGCGCTGCCCGGCGGGCGGACCCTCGACCCGGAGATGTTCGACACCAGCCTGTTGGGTGATGAACTGGCGAACCTGCGCAAGCCGTCACCTTCAACCCTGCTGATGGGGCGCATCGCCTGGACCGCGCGCGATGCGCACAAGGCCATGGCCCGCAGTTTCGGCTGGCGCCTGCTGATCATGAAGCTGATGCTGCGCTACAAGCTGGACTTCAAATGGCGGCGCAAGAGCAAGATGGATCGCCGCGCATCCCTGGGCAACTCATTGGTGGCCTCGCTGCGCCGCTCGCTGATGGACCGCGACGTGCCGCTGTGGCTCAACACCGATTTCTGCGGCCTGGTCACCGATAACGGTCGGGTCACCGGCGTCACCGTGCGGCGTGACGGCGCCGAGCTGCAACTGCATGCACGCCTGGGGGTGATCCTGGCCTCCGGAGGCTTCGAACAAAATCAGGTCCTGCGCGACCAGTACCTGCCCAAGCCGACCCGCAAGGCCTGGAGCGCGACGCCTCCCGGCAACAACACCGGCGCAGCCCTGGAAGCTGGCATGGCCCAGGGCGCGGCCACCGCGTTGATGGATTGGGCCTGGTGGGCACCTACCATTGCCGTGCCGGGTGAAGACAAGCCCCGGGGGATCTTCGCCGAGCGTGCGTTCCCCGGTGCCATCGTGGTCAACGGCCTGGGCCAACGCTTTGTCAACGAAGCGGCGCCGTACCTGGAATTCGTCGATGCCATGCACCAGGACAACCAGAAAACCGGCGGCAAATCGGTGCCGGCCTGGGTAATCTTCGACGCGCATTTCCGTTTCAACTACGCCATGGGCCCGCTGATGCCGGGCCAGATCATGCCCGACAGCCGCCTGCGCAAGGAATGGCTCAACAACCTGTACTGGAAGGCCGACACACTTACCGGCCTGGCCCGGGAGATCGGCGTCGACAGCGCTGGCCTGGAAGCCACCGTCAGCAAGGTCAACGGCTACGCCGAGAGCGGCGTGGACCTCGACTTCGCCCGTGGCGGCAACGTCTTCGACCGCTATTACGGCGACTGCAACATCAAGCCCAATCCTTGCCTGGCACCCTTGAAAAAAGGCCCGTACTACGCCATGCGCCTGGACGCCGGGGACATCGGCACCAAGGGCGGCCTGTTGACCAACGAACATGCCCAGGTGGTACGCGATGACGGTTCGACCATCGCTGGCCTGTACGCCATCGGCAACTGCTCGGCGTCGGTGATGGGCACCAGCTATCCGGGCGCCGGCGGCACCCTGGGACCGGCGATGACCTTCGGTTATGTCGCCGCCAATCACCTGGCCAGCCAGCGTTAGGAGGGGTTATGCCAATGTCCGATAACCTCCCCAGCACCGACGTGCTGCCACCCTTGCAAGTGGCCGATGGCAACAGTGTGACGTGGGACCAACAATGCGACGTGGTGATCGTCGGCTGGGGCGCGGCCGGTGCCTGCGCCGCGCTGGAAGCCCGGGCCCAGGGCGCCGACGTGTTGATCGCCGACCGCTTCACCGGCGGCGGCGCCAGCGCCAAGAGCGGCGGGGTGGTGTACGCCGGTGGTGGCACACGCCATCAACAGGCAGCGGGTTTCAACGATAGCCCCGAAGCCATGTTCGATTACCTCAAGCACGAAACCCGGGGCGTGGTCGGCGATGACACCCTCTGGCGCTTCTGCACAGACAGCGTGAGCAACCTGCAATGGCTGGAAAGCCACGGCGCACCCTACGCCCACCAGATGCCACCGGGCGGGGGCAAGACCTCATACCCGCCCGACGGCTACTTCCTCTATTACTCGGGTAACGAATTGGTGCCTGATCACGGCGGTCCCTTGCCGCCTGCACCACGAGGGCATCGCACCGTGGGCAAAGGGCAGGGCGGCGCAGTGCTGTTTGCCCACCTCAAGGCCGCGTGCCTGAAGGCCGGAGCGAAGACGCTGTTGCAGGCGGCGGCGCGACGACTGGTGACCGATCGCCAGGGGCGGGTACTGGGCGCCGAGTTCTGGTGCATGCCCGAAGGCAGCAAGGAAGCACAGCTGCATGCACGACTGGCGGCCCGCGCCGAACGCTTGCAGAACTTCGCCCCTGGCTATTGCAACAAACTGCGCAAGAAGGTTTGCCAGCTGGAACGGGACTTCGCCCAGCCACGCCGGGTGCGGGCGCGCGATGGTGTGATCCTCAGCACCGGCGGTTTCATCTTCAATCGCCAGCTACTCGAACAGCACGCGCCGAAGTTCCGGCGCAACTTCAAGGTCGGCGCCACCGGCTGCGATGGCAGTGGCTTGCGCCTGGGCACCAGTGTCGGTGGCCAGGGTGCGGGGCTTGAGCGGGTATCCGCGTGGCGCTTTATCAACCCGCCGTACAGTTGGCACAAAGGCATCGTGGTCAATCGCGAGGGTCGGCGCTTCTGTAACGAAGAAGTCTACGGCGCCACCCTCGGCCAACCCTTGATGGAAGAACAGGGCGGCAAGGCGTGGCTGGTGCTGGATGCGCCGCTGCGCAAGAAAGCCATCCGCGAAGCGCTGTTCGGCGGCTACTGGTGGTTCCAGAGCTTTCCGGCCCTGGCGCTGATGCTGTTCAAGGTGCGCAAGGGCAAGAGCCTGACCGAGCTGGCCAGTGCAACGTCCATGGCCCCCGCCGTGCTGCGCGACTCGGTGCTGGCGGCCAACGCCGCCGCCCGTGGCGAGGCGCCGGAGCCGTTCGGCAAGTCCGAAGGCGGGCGCCAGGTGCTTGAACAAGGACCGTTCTATGCCTGTGATATCTCGGTGACCAATCCAGTATTCCCCCTGGGCGCCCTGACCTTGGGCGGCTTACGCGTGGATGAGCGCAGCGGCGCGGTGCTCGACCAGCAAGGCCAGGCCATCACTGGATTATACGCCGCCGGACGCAGTGCCCTGGGCATCCCTTCGCACCTGTACATCAGTGGCCTGTCCCTGGCCGACTGCGTGTTCTCCGGCCGTCGAGCCGGTGCCGCCGTCGCCCGTGCCCGCAGCCAGCAATCGCAAACAACCCTCGCACAGGAGACCCCATGATGACCCTCGAGCAAACCAGGAAGAACGGGCGTGTTCACAGCAAGGTTGCGCTGGTCACCGGCGGCGCCAGGGGCATCGGCGCTGCCAGCGCGCGCCTGCTGGCGGCCGAAGGTGCCCAGGTGCTGATCAGCGACCTGGACGTCGAGGCCGGCCAGGCCCTGGCCGCTGAAATCGGGCCAACCGCCGCTTTCATCCGCCACGACGTCAGCAGCGAAGACCAGTGGCGTCAGGTCATCGACCATGTGCGCGAGCACTACGGTCGCCTGGATATCCTGGTCAACAACGCCGGCATCCTGATCGCCGGCTCGATCGAGGAAACCAGCCTGGCTGATTGGCACAAAGTAATGCGCGTGAACGCCGACAGCGTGTTCCTGGGCTGCCGCGAAGGCATCGCGTTGATGAAGGACAGCGGTGGCTCGATCATCAACCTGTCGTCCATCGCAGCCCTGGCCGGGCGCGACGATTACCTCGCCTACAGCGCCTCCAAGGGCGCAGTGGCGGCGTTGTCGCGTTCGGTGGCGGTGATGTGCCGGCGGCGCAAATACCGCATCCGCTGCAACACCCTGCACCCCGACGGCGTACTCACCAACATGACCCGCGGCGGCTTCCCCGAAGGCGTCGACCCCAACCGCCTGACCATCGACAGCGATCCGATGAACCGCATGTGCCGCCCCGAGGATGTGGCGGCCAGCGTGCTGTTCCTGGCCAGCGACGAGGCGCGGGCGATCAATGGTGTTGAGTTGCGTGTTGATAGTGGGCAGATGGTGATGAGTATCTAGCGGCTCCTGAAACCGTCTTCTGATGTTCGCTCCTACAGGGGATCGCAAGACCTGTAGAAATCCCTGTGGGAGCGAGCCTGCTCGCGATGGCGGCGGGTCAGTCAGCAGAGAAGTTGAATGGCTGGCCCTATCGTGAGCAGGCTCGCTCCCACAGGTTTTTTGCTAAAACCCCTCAAACTGCGCCGGACGCTTTTCGATAAACGCCTGCATACCTTCCTTCTGATCCCGTGACGCGAACAGCAATGCATTGGCCTTGCGCTCCAAAGCCAGGCCGGCTTCCAGCGGGGCGTCCATGCCGGCCAGGATCACTTCCTTGATCTGCTCGGCGGCCAGGGCCGGCATCGCGGCGATGACGCGTGCCAGCTCCAGGGCGTGGGCCTGGACCTGGTCGTCGTCCACCAGGTCGCTGACCAAGCCGGCGACCCAGGCCTCCTCGGCGCTGATCGGTTGCCCGGTGAGCGCCATGCGCATCGCCTTGACCTTGCCCACCGCCCGCACCAGCCGTTGGGTGCCGCCGATGCCGGGCATGATGCCGATGCGGATTTCCGGTTGGCAGAAGCGCGCGCTGCGCCCGGCGACGATCAGGTCGGCGTGCATTGCCAGTTCGCAACCGCCGCCGTAGGCGTAGCCACAGACGGCCGCGATCACTGGTTTCGGACAGTGCTGGATCGGGCCCCAGACCCGTTCGGTGTGGCGCTTGTAGATATCGATGGCGCCGACCCCGGCCATGCTGTTGATGTCGCCACCGGCGGCAAACACCTTGTCGCCGCCCGTCAGCACGATGCAGCGCACTTCGGGATCAAGCGCCAGCTCACTGAAATAGCGCGACAGCAGCGCCTGTAATTCCAGGCTCAAGGCGTTGGTCGCCTGCGGGCGATTGAGCCGCAGCAGGGCCACGCCGGGCAGTGGGCGTTCGAGCAGGACCGGTGCAGCGCAGGAGTCGGACATGGGCATCTTCGAAGACCAGGCAAGGTGTGAAAGGCGCCAGTGTCCTGTTCACGGCGTTGAATTTTCATCGTCCGTTCAGACGTAGTTTGGCCCGCGGTTCGTCCCTAGAGTGGCTCTTGTCAGTAGAAAAGGAGCACATGATGGAGCTGCATTCGGGTCTTGATTACAGCGGCAAGGTGGTGCTGATCACCGGTGGCACCAAGGGCATCGGCGCCGGTATCGCGCTTGGATTTCTGGCCGCGAACGCACGGGTGATCGTCTGTGCCCGGCGCGAACCTGAACAGGTGCCGACAGTGGGTGGCAAGCGCGCGACCTTCATCGCCACCGATGTGCGCGACCACGATTCCCTGCAACGCCTGTTCGCCACCATCGAGCGCGACTTCGGGCGCCTCGACGTGGTGATCAACAACGCCGGCGGCAGCCCTGCCACCGACGCGGCCACAGCTTCGCCGAGGTTCCACGAAAGCATCATCGGCCTGAACCTGATCGCGCCGCTCAACGTCGCCCAGCACGCCAACCGGCTGATGCAGGCACAGACCCAGGGCGGTTGCATCGTCTTCATTGGCAGCATCAGTGCGCTGCGCTCATCGCCGGGTACCGCCGCTTACGGCGCGGCCAAGGCCGGGGTGCTGGCGCTGGTGCAATCGCTGGCGGTGGAGTGGGGGCCCAAGGTGCGGGTGGTCACGGTCAGTCCGGGACTGGTGCTGACCGATCAGGCGCATCTTCACTACGGCTCCGAGGCCGGTATCGCCGCCGTCGCTGCGGGTATCCCGGCCGGCCGCATGGCGGTGGCCGAAGACATCGCCAACGCCTGCCTCTATATCGCATCGCCGCTGGCCGGTTACGCCAGCGGTTGCAACCTGTTGCTGCATGGCGGTGGTGAACGCCCGGCATTTCTCGGCGCCGCGCAGGTGCTGCCCACCTGATCGACCTATTGCGGCGACCGGGTTCGGTGGCCGCCTTCAATGTGAAGGAGACGACTTTGGCTGATCCACAATTGCTATCCAATGTGCGCGCCCTGGTGGGGCGCGAGTACGGCCGCGTGTACGCCTGGGACGAGGTCAATGCCCCGATGATTCGCCAGTGGTGCGAAGTCATGGGCGTGGACAACCCGCTGTACACCGACGCGGAATTTGCCCTGGGCACCCGGCACGAGGGCCTGATCGCGCCGCCTGCGATGCTGCAGGTGTGGACCATGGAAGGCCTGCACGCCAACAACTATCCGCCTGGCTCCACCGACGAGAACCCGTACGAGGTGCTCAAGGAAATGGAAGCCTACGGCTATGCCTCCACCGTGGCGGTGAACTCCGAACTGAGCTTCACCCGCCCGCTGCGTTTGGGTGAAAAGCTCTACTACACCACGCGCCTGGATTCGGTGGGCGATGAGAAAACCACCGCCCTGGGCACCGGCTTTTTCGTCACCCTGGTGATGAGCCACTTCGTCGAAAAAGCCGGCGGCGACGAGCCGGTGGGTCAGTTGCTGTTTCGCGTGTTCAAGTTCCGCGCGGCCAATGCCCAGGCACCGACCAAGGTTGAAGCGGCGCCGGTCAAGGCCAAGCGCCCGCTGCCAGGCATCAGCGACGACACCCGGTTCTTCTGGGAAGGCTGCGCCAAGGGTCAGCTGCTGATCCAGCGTTGCACCGCCTGCCAGACCCTGCGCCATCCACCGGCGCCCGTGTGCATCGAGTGCCACAGCTTCGACTGGGACACCCTTGAGGCCAGCGGCCGCGCCACCTTGTATTCGTTCGTGGTGATGCACTACCCCGAAGTGCCGCCGTTCGATTACCCCAACCCGATCGGCCTGATCGAGCTTGCGGAGGGCGTGCGCCTGATCGCCGGGCTGGTGGGTATCGAGCGTGAGCAATTGCAGATCGGCCAGCGCCTGCAGGTCGAGTTCCAGACCTTCGATGACCAACAGACCCTGCCGATGTTCCGGCCGGTAGAGGCATAGGAGCCACCCATGGATTTCGAATTGAGCGAAGACCAGCGCGCCATTGCGCAGATGGCCGACGGCCTGTTTGTCGACCATTGCCATGACGAGTACATGCGCCAGTGGGACACCAGCGGCGAATCGATGATGGCGCCTCTGTGGGCGTTGTGCATCGAGACCGGGCTGCACGCCCTGGCGATTCCCGAAGAGCACGGTGGCAGCGGCCTGGGCATGACCGAACTGATGCTGGTGCTGCAGGCCCAAGGCAAGGCCCTGGCCCAGGTGCCGTTGTGGCGTCATCAATTGGCGGCCGCGACCCTGGCCCGTTTCGACGCCGGCGACAGTGCCGGGTGGGTGGCCAAAGCGGCTTCCGGCGAGGCATTGCTAAGCCTTTCTTTGGATGGCTTGAGCAGTGCTCGGGGCATTGAGTTGCAGGCGCAGACGAACACCGGGGGCTGGTCGATCAGTGGCCGGGTCGCGGCCTTGTCCCTGGGTGACCAGGCCAGTGCCGCACTGGTGCTGGTACAGGCCGAAGGGCAGCCGCGCTTGCTCCTGCTCGACTTGGCGGCGCCTGAAATTCGGCGGGTGTCGGCAGTGCTGACCCATGGCGAAGCCGCCACGGACCTGCACATCGAAGGCTTGACCGTGAACGCCACCGCGCTACTGCCGGCCGAGGCCGTCGCCTGGCTGGAGCAGCGTTGCACAGCGGCATTGGCGGCCCTGCAACTGGGGGTCAGCGAAGAGCAGATCCGCCGCACCGTGGCCTATGTCAGCGAGCGCCGGCAGTTCGAGCGCGTCATCGGCAGCTTCCAGGCGGTGCAGATGAGCATGGCCGACACCCATATCGCCGTCGAAGCCTTGCGCACCACGCTGTGGCAACTGGCCTACCGCATCGATGCCGGCTTGACGGCACCCAGCGAGGCACTGGCCACGGCCTGGCTGGCCTGTGAAGCGGGGCACCGCATCGGCCATATCGCACAACACGTGCATGGCGGCATCGGCGTCGACCTGACGTACCCGATCCACCGTTTTCTCTACTGGAGTCGCGGCCTGTCCCTTGCCTTGGGTGGCTCGGCGGCAAGCCTGGAACGCCTGGGCGACTGGCTCAACGATAACGACAAGCTGGGATGGAAATATGACCTCGAAGAACACCAAGCGCTTTGAAGACGTGCGCCCCGGCGAAGCACTGCCGGAGCTTGCGGTGCCGATCACGGTGACCCTGATCAACGGCGGCGCGATTGCCACCCGTGATTACTTCCCCGGTCACCACGACGCCGAGGCGGCCCGTGCCCTGGGTTCGCCCCACGTGTTCATGAACATCCTCACCACCAACGGGCTGGTGCAGCGGTTCATCGAGCAGTGGGCCGGGCCACTGGCGCAGTTCACCGCGCTGAAAATCAAGCTCGGCGCGCCGAATTATCCCGGCGACTGCATGACCTTCAACGGCAGCGTCAGCGCACTCGACGCCGAAACCCGCTCGGTGGAAATCACCTTGAGCGGCAAAAATTCCATGGGCAACCACGTGACCGGCACGGTCGCGCTGATCCTGCCCTGACAGCCGGAGAGACACAGATGACTGATTCATCGATTTCCGGGCGCGCCGCGATCGTTGGCCTCGGCGCGACCGAATTTTCCAAGAACTCCGGACGCACCGAATTGCGCCTGGCCATGGAGGCCACCTTGAGTGCGCTCAAGGATGCCGGCATCGACCCCTCCGAAGTAGAGGGCTTCAGCTCCTACTCGGTGGACAAGGTCCCGGAGTACGAAATTGCCCGCCTGCTCGGCTGCAAGGACGTCAAGTTCTTCTCCCAGGTGCCCCATGGCGGCGGCGCGGCCTGCGGGCCGGTGATGCACGCGGCGATGGCGGTGGCCACCGGCGTGGCGAAAGTAGTGGTGGTGTACCGGGCCATGAACGAGCGTTCCTGGTACCGCTTCGGCACCGGCAACTACGGCTTCGCGGCTTCGCCGATCTTCGACAACGTCAACTATGGCTGGTACATGCCCCACGGCTTCCATACGCCGGCCGCCTGGGTCGGCATGTTCGCCCAGCGCTACATGCACACCTATGGCGCCACCAGCGAAGACTTCGGCCGGATCGCGGTGGCCGCGCGGGATTTCGCCGCGACCAACCCCCAGGCGTTTTTCCACGGCAAGCCGATCACCCTGGAAGAACACCAGGCCTCGCGCTGGATCTGCGAACCGCTGCACCTGCTCGATTGCTGCCAGGAGTCCGATGGCGCGGTAGCGATGGTCATCACCTCGGCCGAGCGCGCCCGTGACCTGCGGCAGAAACCGGTAACCATCAAGGCCGGTTCCCAGGGCATCAGCCACGGCCAGCAGAGCATGACTTCGTTCTACCGCGACGACATTACCGGGCTGCCGGAAATGGGCGTGGTCGCCCGCGAGCTGTATCGCCAGTCGGGCCTAGGTCCCGAATCTTTCCAGACCGCGATCATCTACGACCACTTCACCCCGTTCGTGCTGCCGCAGCTGGAAGAGTTCGGCTTCGTCAAACGCGGCGAAGCCAAGGAGTTCATCCGCGCCGGGCACCACGCCCGTGGCGGCAAACTGCCGATCAACACCCACGGCGGGCAACTGGGCGAGGCCTACATCCACGGCATGAACGGCATCGCCGAAGCGGTGCGCCAGGTGCGTGGCACGGCGGTCAACCAGGTGGCAGATGTGCAGAACGTGCTGGTCACCGCCGGCACCGGCGTACCCACCAGCGGCCTGATTCTCGGCGCAGCCTAAGGAGCAGCAGATGTTCGTCGACCTCACTCCCGAACAACATGCCCTGCGCCACAAGGTGCGGGACTATTTCCAGGCCCTGATGACCAAGGACATGCGCGAGCAGCTGCGCGGCAAGGAAGGCGGCGAGCTGTATCGCCAGACCATCCGCCAGATGGGCCGCGACGGCTGGCTCGCGGTCGGCTGGCCCAAGGCCCACGGCGGCCAGGGCTATGCCGCCACCGAACAGTTGATCTTCTTCGAAGAAGCCAACATCGCCGGCGCGCCGCTGCCGTTCGTGACCATCAGCACCGTGGGCCCGGCCTTGATGGCCCATGGCAGTGAGCTGCAGAAAGAGCGCTTCCTGCCCGGGATCGCCGCGGGCGAAATCATGTTCGCCATCGGTTATTCCGAACCCGATGCCGGCAGCGATCTGGCGGTGCTGAAAACCAGTGCGCGCCAGGACGAAGAAGGCTTCGTGGTCAATGGCAACAAGCTGTGGACCTCGGGAGCCGAATCGGCCGATTTCGTCTGGCTGGCGGCCCGTACCGATCCGACCCAGGCGCGGCACAAAGGCATCTCGCTGCTGATCGTCGATACCACGACGCTGGGTTTCTCCCACACCCTGATCCACACCGTGGGCAATCCGACGGCGGCCACTTACTACGACAACGTGCGGGTGCCCAACGACATGCTGGTGGGCGAGTTGCACGGTGGCTGGAAACTCATCACCTCGCAGTTAAACCACGAACGCCTGGGCCTCGGTACCTGGTCGGACAAGGTGGTGGCGCTGTTTCGCCGGGTTTACCTGTGGGCGCGGGCTCGCGATGAACAGGGCCGTCGGGCGATGGACAAGGCCTGGGTGCGCAGCTCGCTGGCCGAGTGTTATGCGCGCCTGGAGGCGATGCGCCTGATCAACATGCGCATTGCCGCCGACCTTGAGCTCGACCGCATGAGCGTCGCGCTGAGTTCGACCACCAAGGTGTTCGGCTCGGAGTCGGCCATCGAGATCCTGCGCAAGCTGGCGGCGATCGTCGGTGCCAATGGCTCGATGCGCAGCGGTTCGGCGGCGACGCTGTTGGAAGGTGACCTGGAGTATGAATTGCGCTCTGCAACGACTCTGACCTTTGGCGGCGGCACCAATGAAATCCAGCGCGAACTGATCGCCCAGTTTGGCCTCGGTATGCCGCGCACCCAACGCTGACGCTCGTCCATCAACAACAAGAACCGCACTCGCCCCGGATCCGGGGCGGGTCGAAGGGGACTTTCATGAGCACTATCGAGCAATTTCGCCAGGACACTCGTGCCTGGCTGGAGGCCAACTGCCCGCCGTCGATGCGCACCGGCATGGCTGAAGGCGATGTGGTGTGGGGCAGCCAGAACCCGCAGTTTCCCTGTGAAGACGCACGCCTTTGGTTTGAACGCATGCGCGACAAGCGCTGGTTCTGCCCTGAGTGGCCCGAGGAATACGGCGGCGCCGGCCTGAGTGACGAACAACTGGCGGTGCTGGAAAGCGAGATGCGCCGCCTCAAGTGCCGACCGCCGCAGATCAACCTGGGCATCTGGATGCTCGGTCCGGTGCTGCTGGCTTACGGCAGCGAGCAACAGAAGCGCGATCTTCTGCCGCCGATTGCCCGCGGTGAAGTGCGCTGGTGCCAGGGCTTCTCCGAGCCGAACGCCGGCTCCGACCTGGCCAGCCTGAAAATGGCCGCCCGCGATGCCGGTGACCATTTCGTGGTGGACGGCAGCAAGATCTGGACCTCCTACGGCGACAAGTCCGACTGGATGTACGCCCTGGTACGCACCGACTTCAGCGCGCCGAAACACGAGGGCATCAGCCTGATCGTGCTGGACATGCGCAGTCCCGGCGTCAAGCCGCAACCGATCGATCTGATCAGCGGCAAGTCGGCGTTTTGCCAGGTGTTCTTCGACAGCGTGAAGGTGCCCAAGAGCCAGTTGATCGGGCCGTTGAACGGTGGCTGGAACCTGGCCAAGTACCTGCTGCAGCACGAACGCAAGGCGATGTCGAAATTCGGCGAATTCAGCCTGCCGTCGCACTTCGACCTGCTGGCCCTGATGCGCGAGTACGTGCCGGCGCCACAGAGTCAGAGCGAGCACGCTTTGCAGGCGCGGGCCACGGCCTGTGCGATGAACGAGCAGGCCTACAACCTGACTGTACAGCGCATGGGTGAAGAGGCGCGGGCCGGCGATGACATCGGCGGCCTGATGTCGATCATGAAGCTTACGCACACCGAACAGGAGCGCGACAAGTTCGAAGTGCTGCTCGATGCCATGGCCGGGCATGCCTTCGGTTGGGAAAGTGCGACGTTCAGCGAGCAGCAACTGGCGGTGACCCGCTCCTGGTTGAACAGCTATGCGCTGACCATTTCCGGTGGGTCTTCGGAGGTCCAGTTGAACGTCATCGCCAAGCGTGTGCTGGGCTTGCCCGACGCAAAAAAAGGAGTCACCCCATGAGCCTGCGTTATAACGATGACCAGCGCCTGCTGGCCGACAGCGCCCGGGACTTTCTCGCCGCCCGCAGCCCAGTGAGTGCCCAGCGTCGACTGCGCGATGAGGCAGTAGCCCTGGGTTTCGACCCGCAACTGTGGCGTGACGCGGTGGGGCTGGGCTGGAGCGCGATCGCCTTTCCCGAAACGTTCGGTGGCCTGGATTTTGGTTGCAAGGGCCTCGGGCCGATCTTCGAATCCATGGGCCGCAACCTGTCGGCCACGCCGCTGTTGTCCAGCGTGGTACTGGGTGGTTCGCTGGTGCAAGTTGCAGGCAATTCGGCGCAGCAGGCGCAGTGGTTACCGGCGCTGATCGGTGGCGAACAGCGCCTGGCCCTGGCCGTGGACGAACAGTCGCGCCACGACCCGCGTCGTATTGCCCTCGAGGCCAAGGCCGAAGGGCAGGGCTATCGCCTGCACGGAGAAAAGTTCTGGGTGGTCGATGGCCTCGGTGCCGACGCCTATGTGGTGGCGGCGCGCACGTCCGGGCAGTCGGGTGAGACCCAGGGCATCAGCCTGTTCCTGGTGCCGGCCGATGCGAAGGGTCTGACCGTCAGCGCCCTGGCGCTGATCGATTCGCGCAACAGCGCACGCCTGCAACTGGACGGCGTGCAACTGGGCAGCGATGCGCTATTGGGGACCTTGGGCGAAGGCTGGGCCGCGCTGGAAACCGCGCTGGACCGTGGTCGCACCTGCCTGGCTGCAGAGCTGTTGGGTATGGCCGAGCAACTGTTCGAAACCACCCTGGAGTACCTCAAGACCCGCGTGCAATTCGACACGCCGATTGGCACCTTCCAGGTCCTGCAACACCGCGCCGCGCAACTTTATGTCGACCTGGCGCTGAGCCGCAGCGCCCTGATGGCCGCGCTGGCGACCCTGGACGACGCCAGCCTCGACGCCGGGGCACGCGCCCGACTGGTCAGCCTGGCGAAATGGAAGGCCGGCGACACGGCGATCAAGGTCGCCAACGAAGCGGTGCAGATGCACGGCGGCATTGGCGTCACCGACGAACTGGATGTCGGCCTGTATCTCAAGCGCGTGCGCGTGGCGCAGAGCAGCCTGGGCGATCGGGATTTCCATTGCGAACGCTACGCCTCTAACGCGTAACCCCCCCCTGTGGGAGCGGGCTTGCTCGCGATGGCGGAGTGTCAGGCAAAGAGGATGTTGAATGCACCGGCCTCTTCGCGAGCAAGCCCGCTCCCACAAGAATTGCTGGTGTACCCAGCATGTGAGCACGACGCACCACCCTGTGGGAGCGGGCTTGCCCGCGAAGGCGGAGTGTCAAGCAACGAGGATGTTGAATGTGCCGCTCCCACATGGAATCGCAGGGGTACCCGGCACTTGAGTACGACGCAACACCCCTGTGGGAGCGGGCTTGCCCGCGAAGGCGGAGTGTCAGGCCATGAAGATATTGAATGTGCTGGTCGCCCCCACAGGTCTTTCGCCCGTTCTGGAGAAAACAAACATGAGCATTGAACGCTGGCAAACCGCATGGCGCGAACTGATCGCCCCCGGTGCGCCGTTCGAAGTGGTGACGCCCGATGACGGCGCTCCACGTTACTTTCGTCACGCCGCGCACGACTTGCTGCAGGTGTTCGACGCCGGTCGGGTTCACGGTGACCGGGAGTTCCTGGTCTGGCAATCGCAGCGCCTGACCTTCAACCAGTTCTTCGATCAGGTCGACCGCCTGGCCGGGCAGATGGTCGCCCGTTTTGCCCTGCAACCGGGCGAGCGGGTGGCGATTGCCATGCGCAACCAGCCGGCTTGGCTGGTGGCCTTCGCCGCGATCGTGCGCTGTGGCGCGGTGTGTGTGCCGCTCAACAGTTGGGGCCTGCGCGACGAGTTGCAATACGCGTTGCAGGACAGCGGTTCGCGCCTGCTGCTATGCGACCAAGCGCGCCTCGATACCCTGCGCGAAGACCTGGCCCGCGAGCAGCGCGCCACGATCGTCGTCGGGGCCGGGGAAGCAAGCTTGCCCGAAAATTGCCTGCGTTTCGAGGACTTGATCAGCGCCCCGGCACAACCTGTGCCCACGCTGGAAATCGATCCTGAGGCGCCGGCACTGATCCTCTACACCTCGGGCACCACCAGCCGCGCCAAGGGCGCCGTGTCCAGTCACCGGGCCATTTGCCAGGCGCTGTTTGCCCTGGATTTCCAGGGCGCGTTTTGCGCCATGAGCTCGCCCGAGCGTATCGGCGTGGTGATCAACAGCGGCTATCCACCCACCACGCTGGCGGCTGTGCCGCTGTTCCATGTCAGCGGCTTGCATGCGCAATTCCTGTCGGCACTGCGCGGCGGTCGGCGCTTGATGCTGATGTACAAGTGGGATGTCGAACGTGCCATCGACCTCATTCGCGATGAGCGCTGTACCCAGTTCAACGGGGCGCCGGTGATGATGCAGCAACTGCTTGCGTCGCCACGCTTTGGCAGCGAGCACACCGCCAGCCTGTTCGGTCTTGGTCTGGGCGGTGCAGCGTCGTCCGCCGGGGTGCTGGACAACATGCTCAAGCTCAAGCCCGACGTCATCGGCGGTGCCGGCTACGGCCTGACCGAAAGCAATGGCATCGGCGCGGCTATCGGCGGCGACCCGTTCGTGTACAAGCCGCAGACGGCAGGTTGGGCGCTGCCGATCGTCGATATTCGTATCGGTGACAGCCCTGACCAGCCACAGGTGGCGGGTACTCGCGGGGTGATCTGGTTGCGTTCCCCAACCTTGATGAGCGCCTACTGGAACCTGCCCGAAGCCACTGCGCAAAGCCTGCGCGACGGTTGGCTGGACACTGGCGATATCGGTTACCTCGACCAAGAGCAATTCCTCCACATCACCGGCCGGGTCAAGGAGTTGATCAACCGCGGTGGCGAGAAGATTTCCGCCGCGGAAATCGAAACCTGCGTCCTCGATATGCCCGGAGTCCTGGAGGCGGCGGCGTTCGCCATTGCCGACCCGCTGCTGGGCGAGACGGTAGGGCTGGCCGTGCATGGCCAGGCCTCGACACTGCCCCAGGAGGCGCAAATCTGCGCATTCATTGCCGAGCGCCTGGCCGCCTACAAAGTGCCGGCGCAGGTCTTTCGGGTTCGCGAACCCTTGCCTCGCAATGCCACCGGCAAGGTGCTCAAGGCACAGCTGCAAGAAAAGTTGGGCGCTTAGCGGCGCCTTAGTCTTTCCGGACGATGTTCGGGCCGGCAGAACACGAACAATGGGTCCATTCCATAAAGCCTTATCAGCGTAGGAGGCATCACATGAAAATAACAAGAACAGGTCTCATGCTCGCGGTCGCAGTCACAGCCAATAGCGGGCTGATGGGTTATGCGCACGCCGCGGTGTCACCCCAGGAAGCAGCCAAACTGGGCAAGGAGCTGACCTGTGTCGGCGCCGAGCAGGCCGGCAATGCCGAGGGCACCATTCCGCCGTACACCGGCAAATACCTGGGTGAAGTGCCAGGCTGGAATCATGTGAAATTCTCCGGCGACCAGCCGGTGGATCCCTATGCCGCGGAGAAGCCGATCCTGGTGATCACCGCGCAGAACATGAGCCAGTACGAGTCGCACCTGACCGAAGGGCAGAAAGCCCTGCTGAAGAAATACCCCACCACCTACAAGATGAACATCTACCCCGGCCATCGGGATTTTCGCTACCCCGATTATGTCTGTCGCCGGGTGATGGACAATGCGCTGCACGCCCAACTGGTCAACGACGGTGCCGGTTTCACCGGGATCGGCCAGGTGCCGTTCCCGATCCCCAGGAACGGCATGGAATTGCTGTGGAACCACCAGTTGCCGGCACGTGCCTACACCGAGGAAAAAACCTCCGACCTGGCGTCGGTCCTGCCCAACGGCAGCATTGGCTGGGGGCGAGCTTACGCACGTAACCTGGCACTGGGTAACTCACCGGGCGCCGACTCCAGGACCGAAGACAAGATTGCGGCCATGAGCAACAACATGACCCTCAAGCCGGCCCGCGACAACGGCACCATCAGCATTTCCCATGAACCCTACAACTTCGGCACCGATGCCCGCCAGGCCTGGACCTACAGCCCATCGACCCGGCGCGTACGGCAACTGCCGGGCTACGGTTTCGATCAGCCGATGATCGGCACCAACGGCACCATGACCATCGACGAAGACCGCTTGTTCAACGGCTCTCCAGAGCGTTTCACCTGGAAGCTGATCGGCAAGCGCGAGATCTACACCCCGGCCAACGCCTTCAAGCCCAACGCCGGCACCGTCAAGCACGCCGACATGCTGACCCCCAACCATCCCAACCCCGATCTCATGCGTTATGAATTGCGCCGGGTGTGGGTGCTGGAGGCCGACTTGAAGGAAGGTTATCGCCATGTCTATGGCAAGCGTGTGCTGTTCATCGACGAAGACACCTGGAACGCGGTCCTGGCCGACAACTACGACGCCCGTGGGCAACTGTGGAAGCACGCCATGATCAACTACTACTACCACCCCGACATGAGCGGCTGGCAGGCCGGTTCGCAGTTCTTCATGGACCTGAACTCCGGCCAGTACACCGGCTATGGCATGACCAACGAAGCGAAAAAGGGGCCGATCCTCAACGAAGGCAAGTTCACCCCGGACCAATACACCGCGGATGCGGCGCGGGCGATCGGGCGTTAAGCTTCGGGTCGTTGCAATGACAAAAGCCCCATCGGTATTCGGTGGGGCTTTTTTTTGGTTCTTCACGGAATCCCGGGAGCAATAGGTAACGCGTTACCTGTAGGAGCGAGCTTGCTCGCGATTGAGGTCAACGGTGACGCGGGCAGCCTGACACCCCGCGGTGCTCTCAGGCTCTTCGCGAGCAAGCTCGCTCCTACAGGGTAATGCGATCATCTCCAGCAGCCGTTTGTAGCTGATACGCAGGCTTGTCGCCTTCAAGGGCTTAGCAGGGCAGGTAGTGGCCGCCGTTGACGTCCAGTTGCGCGCCGGTAATGACCTTGGCGAAGTCGCTGGCCAGGTACAGGGCGGCCATGGCGCAGTCGCTGTCTTGCGGAATCTTGCGCAGTGGAATCTGTTGCGCGACCTGGTCCACCAGCGACTCTATCGGGACGCCCAGGCGCTTGGCTTCGCTCTCGAAGTAACCGATGACGGGCGCGCCCCACATCCAGCCCATGAAGGTGGAGTTGACGCGGATGCCGAACGGGCCGAGATCCTGGGCCAGGTATTGCACGGCGGTTTTCAGCGCGCCTTTGGAGACGGCATAACCGGACTCCAGCTGGTTGGGGGTGCGGGTGGCCATGGTGTTGATCATGACGATGCTGCCTGACTTCTGTTTCTTCATCTGCGGCAGCACCGCCTGGGTCATGTGCATGGTGCCGAACAGGTTGACGTCCATCGCATTGCGCCAGTCGGCCATTGACGACTCGGAGGAACTGCCCCAGGCGCCGTGGGCGTAGGCGGAATTGATCAGTACGTCGATCCGGCCGAAGTGCTCGATCGTCAGGTCCGCGAGCGTCTGGCACTGATCGACCCGGGAAATGTCGGTGGGGACTTTCAGGATAGGGGTGCTGTAGCCCGCGTCGCGGACCGCTTGCTCGGCCTGATCCAGCTTGGCCGGGGTACGTGCAGCCAACACCACGGCCTTGGCCTGATACTCCGCGGCGCGCACGGCCAGCTTGATGCCAAGGCCTGGACCGATACCGGAAATGATGACGACTTTATCTTTGAGCAACATGGTGATTACCTTCTTATTGTTCTGGTAAGGAGTGGGTCGTTCAGGTGCGACTGGCGTGCAGTGCTTCAGCACGTCGTTTCAGGTCCAGGGCCATCTGGTCGAAGCCGGTTTTTACCCAGGCACCGTGCTCGCGCATGATCGTGTCCTGGTTCAGGCCCAGGAAAATATCGGTGGTGAAATAGCTGCAGCGGTTGGCATCGATGGCCTTGATGTACTGGTCGCGGCGGGCGGCGTCCATGTTTTCCGGGACGGGGCGCTGCTCCCAGGACAACAGTTGCTCGGGGTCGCAGGCCACGAGGTATTCGAACACCGGAACGGTTTCGCCGGTCTCGGGGGAAAGCACCTGCATATGCACCTCGTCGCCGATCTGCAGGCCGCAGCGTATGTGCGGACAGAAGCTGTTCCACTGGTGGTAGTTGTCCAGATCGATGAGCACTTCCCAGACCACCCGGGCGGGGGCATTAATTTCCACCGTGTGGGAGGTCACTATGTTTTCTGCTCTGGCCATGAAGGTCTCCTGTCGTGCATTCAGTTGATGGGTCTGGAGGTGATCTGCAGCTGTTCGCTCAAGGGCTGGAGAGTCTCGAGCAGGGTTTCGTAGCCCGTCTCGGCGATCATCCAGCGCTCGCCGTGCTTGATGTAGCGATCCTGGTAGATCGCGCTGCCGTGCATGTGGGTGTTGTCCTCGAGGTTGATGAACACGTAGCTCAGGTACCAGAGGGCTGTGGCCTGATCGCCAGCGACTTCGATTTCCGGGGTGTGACCGTTGTGGGTGGCCAGGCGGGTCTTGGTGAATGAGGTGCGGTAGAAGTCCAGCGCATCGCCCAGACCGTTGACGTG
The DNA here is from genome assembly GCF_035065025.1 of Pseudomonas sp. YuFO8. NCBI lineage: Bacteria > Pseudomonadati > Pseudomonadota > Gammaproteobacteria > Pseudomonadales > Pseudomonadaceae > Pseudomonas > Pseudomonas sp. YuFO8. The sequence goes on from NZ_JAXDEQ010000012.1 coordinate 112,199, forward strand.
GAACTCGTAGGCAGGGCTCTTGAACGACAGGGCGACGTCCTCGGTGAGCATGCCCTGGAGCATCTCGATATTGCCGGTGTCGATGGCGCGAAAATAACGCGCCTTGAGCTGTTTGATCAGCTCGATAGCTTGCAGGTCCAACATGTGAAACCTCCTTGGGGCCATTCAGGCACTGAGCTGGTACTCGCTGGTGAGGATGCAGTCGATCTTCTCGAAGTCGATGAATGTGCTGGTCGATTCGTACATGGTCTGCTGGCGCTGCACGCATTTTTCCGGGTCGCCCAGGGCGGCGAAAAAACCTTGCGGATTGCCGAGGGCCTCGGGCGGGAAGTTTTCTTCGACGATGGCGTGCAGCACCGGCGCACCGAAGGAAAGCGCCCGTACCACGGTGTTCTGTCGGTAGCCGAAGATCGATTGCAGTGGATAGGCATTAGGGCCGTGCCCGTTGCGCCAGGTATCGTACCAATGCTCGTAGCTCATCCGATCTGGCTTGTGCAGCAGCGCCACCTGGTTCATGCCGGGTGTGCGCTCGCCGAGCGGCACCCGGTACCGAGCGGCACGGGTCTGGCGTTCCTCGGGGTAGGGCTCGGATTCCACCACCAGATACGCCTCCAGGCGGCTGCTCAACGGCGCCACGATGGTCTTGATCGCGGGCCATTGCGAGGCACTGTCCAGCCACAACGACAGCATCCCGTCCAGGGGCGCTGCGCTGTTGGTGATGCGTTGCGCGGATGCACTGGCAACCGCCTCATCGACCAGCATGACGCGGATGTTTTCTCCACCGGCTGCGGCTAATGCGTCGCGCAGCCCGAGCAAAACCGCACGCCATTGCCCGGCGTCGAGTCGCGCCGGCTTCCACAAGGTCAACATGATTTTTTCCATGATTTCTCCAGCCCTTGTTCAGGATTGACGCTCAGTGATTGACGCCCAGGTGACGGGCGCGATATTCGCTGTAGTCCTGGGTCATCTGCGCCTCGTTCAGGCCAAAGCGTTCCAGGCTGTAGTCGTGGCTGGCACGTTTTTCCCGGCTGTTTTGCGCCAGCCAGCCCTGCGCGTCGGTGCGGGCTTTATCGGTGAACGGCAGGTTGGCGAAGGCGTAGACCTTTTCCAGTACCAGCAGCGGCTGCTTCACGGTGTCGGCGAAGTGGATGTCGAGAAAGCGCTCGGGCGCATGCTGCTCGCGCACCTGCATGGTGTGGCGGATACCGCGCGCCATGCGGTGGTTCCACTGCTCACCGGCGGCTTTCGGGTCCGGGTTGTCGCTGTACATCTGCCACAGGGTGTGGGCCATGCTGGCCATCGACGGGATGGTCTGGGCCGGTTCACGGTGGGTCAGGATCACCTGCGCCCCGGGGAAGACATCCAGTAGCAGATCCAGGGTGTGCAGGTGTTGTGGCGCCTTGAGCAGCCAGCGTTGAGCCGCCGTCTCACCCCGTTGCTGTTTCTGCCACTGCAGGAACTGCAGCATCTTCTTCAGTTGCGTGTAGACCGGCCGCTGGTCCTGCTGATCCAGCCAGCGGGTGTAGCTGGGTACATTCACGTAGGCGTCCATGGCGCACATGAAGGAATGCTCCATGAGCATGAACTCTTCATCGCAGAGCAGGGCATCGAGCGGGTGGATCGCGAGGATCTGCGGGATCACCTCGGCCATCAGATCGACCTCTGCCTTGGCCTGGGCGATGCGCTTGGCCGGTGCGGCCAGGGTTTCGCCAGCCAGCGGTGCCGGAAAACGGGTTTCCCACCAGGCGGCGCAGTAGAAGCGTGGGTCGACCGCCAGCGTGCGCTGCAACATGGTGGTGCCGGTGCGCGGCAGGCCGACGATGACCAGCGGGTCGTCGATTTCTATCCGGGTTATTTCCGGATAACGGCTCAGGTAGTCTTCCATCACCAGGCGGTTGACCAGTTGCCCGACCAACCGTTCTTCCAGCAGATGCAAGCCGGTTTGCGACAGCCCGGCCTCGCTGGCCAGGGCATCGAGCAGCGCCTGCAGGGACGCCCGGTAGTTATCATCGCCAAAATGGCTCAGGCCGTCGGTGCGAGCGATTGCGCTGGCCAACAGCTTGTCGACGGTCAAATCTTCAATTCGGCTGGGCGCGTTCATACGACCTCCGCGACGGCAGCGACGTTTACCACGCGAGTGGTGGGGTGGCATTGCTCCCGGGCGCCGACCCAACGCAGGCAGAACGTGCCCTGGCGGACGCCGGCGGTTTGCAGCCAGTTGCTCACTCCGGGGTCCCGCTCACTGAGCACCAGCGTCACCCCGCCGTTGTCGTCGTACCGGGCCTGGTGCTTGTTGAAGCAGATGCGGTGGTAGCGGTAGTCCAGCGACTCCATCCAGTAATTGTTGATCTGCAGGTTCCAGAAGTCGCAGTCCGGCACCTTATCGATGTGGATGACCAACGCCTCGTCCTCGGCCAGCGCCCAGTGCGAGTGGTAATAGAAAATATTTGGATCGCCGCCCACCGATTGGCAGAGCGCCTGGTTGGCCGGGGGCAACTGATTGCTGTGCGGCAGGTAGCTTTGGCTCCAGTCGGCGAACAGCCGGGCGGTGTTCTCGACGAAGCTCGATACCCGCGCCAGGCCTTGTTGGAACGTCGCCGGGTCAAGGGCCAGTGGCTTGGCATCGGTGCCGATGCGTTCAATGCTCAACTTGGCCGGCACTTCGCTGCGACGGTCCAGAAACGTCTGGCGGACGATCAAGGCGTTGGTGGCGCCTTCCATTTTCAACCAGTTGCCCGCTTGCGGTTCGCGGCTGAGGATGATTTCGAAGTTGCCCTGGTCATCGAGTTGTAACTGGCTGGCATCGATGAAGCCGGTCTGGATCAGGGTGCCGTCGGTTTCATAACCGCCTTTCTGGGTGCCAAAGCTCAGGTAGGCGACACTGCCGCGCTGGCCTGTGATGCGATAGTCCAGCGAGCCGTCCAGGCGCGAGTACTCGTAGAGATTGTCCGGGTTGTCGGCACCGATCTTCGCGGTCTCGTGGGAGGTCTTGAAGAAACTGGGAAACGCCGGGTCGGCAAACTCGATGTGCATCTCCAGGCCGATGCGCAGCAGGCGTGTGAGGTAGCGGAAGCCTTCGGCGCGGGTGGCCGCATCGGCAGGTGCTTCGGGACGCAGGATCTGCTCGCCGCAGCGCTTGAGGTGATCGCAGAACGTGGCCCAGGTCTGGCCACTCGACAGCTGTTGTTCGTCAATAGAGCTGATTGTCATTGTTGGACTCTCTTGATGGGGTGAGCCCAGCTCGAGCGCCTGTGCAGAGGCGTGAACCGGGCGTCGGGGCTAGCGTTCCTGACCGATGAAACCGCGCTCGGTCAGCACCTCGATGATCCGGTCCACTGCACCCTCCGGCGTCAGCTTGCTGGTCTGGATATGGATGTCCGGCTTGCTCGGCACCTCGTAAGGTGAGTCGATGCCGGTGAAGTTTTTCAGCTCGCCGCGGCGGACTTTCTTGTACAGGCCCTTGGGGTCGCGTTCCTCGGCCACCGCCAGCGGCGTGTCGACGAAGATCTCGATGAACTCGCCATCCTGCAGTAGCCCACGCGCCATCTCGCGCTCGGAGCGGAACGGCGAGATGAAGGCGGTCAACACGATCATCCCGGCATCCACGAATAACTTGGACACCTCGGCCACCCGGCGGATGTTCTCCACCCGGTCGGCATCGGTGAAGCCCAGGTCGCGGTTCAAGCCGTGACGCACGTTGTCGCCATCGAGCAGGTAGGTATGGCGGCCGCGGGCGTACAGGCGGGTTTCCAGCAGGTTGGCGATGGCCGACTTGCCGGCGCCCGACAAACCGGTGAACCACAGCAGCACCGGCTGCTGGCCCATCTGTTCGGCGCGTGCCTTCTTGTTCACATCCACGTGCTGCATGTGGATGTTCTGCGAACGGCGCAGGGAGAACTCGATCAGGCCGGCGCCGACGGTGGCGTTGCTCAGGCGGTCGATGAGAATGAAGCTGCCGGTTTCGCGGTTGTCCTTGTAGGGATCGAAAGCGATCGGCTGGCTGGTGAAGAGGTTGCACACGCCAATCTCGTTCAGCGCCAGTTCCTTGGCTGCCAGGTGCTCCATGGTGTTGACGTTGATCTTGTACTTGGGCACTGCCAGGGTGACCGGCAACGTCTTGCCGCCGATCTTCATCAGGTAGGGGCGGCCGGCGAGCATGGCCTGCTCGTGCATCCAGATCAGGCTGACCTGGAACTGGTCGGCGACGCTGGCCGGATCTTCTGCGGTGGACAGGACATCGCCACGGCTGCAATCGACTTCGTCGGTCAGGGTGAGGGTAATGGACTGGCCGGCCACGGCTTGTTGCAGGTCGCCATCGAGGGTCACGATGCGCGAAATCCGGCTCTCTTGCCCGGCCGGCAACACACGCACACGGTCGCCGGGACGAATCATGCCGCTGGCGATGGTGCCGGTGAAACCACGGAAATCCAGGTTGGGGCGGTTGACCCACTGCACCGGCATGCGGAACGCCAGTTTCTGCTGGTGCGCCTCGTCGATCTCGACGGTTTCCAGGTAGCCCATCAGCGTGGTGCCGCGATACCAGGGCATGTGCTCGCTCTGCTCGGTGATGTTCTCACCGCGCAGCGCGGACATCGGGATCGCGGTGACATCCTGAAGATTGATCTGCTTGGCGAACGCGCGGTAGTCATCGACGATGGCGTTGAAGACTTTTTCCGAGTAGTCCATCAAGTCCATCTTGTTGACGGCCAGCACCACCTTGCGAATGCCGATCAACGAAGCCAGGTAGCTGTGACGCCTGGACTGGGTCAGCACGCCGCGGCGGGCGTCGATCATCACCACGGCCACGTCGGCGGTGGAGGCACCGGTCACCATATTGCGGGTGTACTGCTCGTGGCCCGGGGTGTCGGCCACGATGAACTTGCGCAGTTCCGTGGAGAAAAAACGGTAGGCCACGTCGATGGTGATGCCTTGTTCGCGCTCGGCGGCCAGGCCGTCCACCAACAGCGCGAAGTCCAGTTCGCCACCCTGGGTGCCGTCTTTTTTCGAGTCGGCTTCCAGCGCTTCCATCTGGTCTTCGAAGAGCATTTTCGAATCGTAGAGCAGGCGTCCGATCAGCGTGCTCTTGCCATCGTCCACGCTGCCACAGGTGATGAAGCGCAGCAGGCTCTTGTGCTCGTGGGACTTGAGGTATTGCCCGATATCCTCGGCAATCAGGTCGGATACGTGTGCCATTAGAAATACCCCTCTTGTTTTTTCTTCTCCATCGATGCGGACGCGTCGTGGTCGATCATTCGCCCCTGGCGCTCGGACGTGCGGGTCAGGAGCATTTCCTGAATGATCTTGGGCAGGGTGTCGGCATCGGACTCCACGGCACCGGTGAGCGGGTAGCAACCCAGCGTGCGAAAGCGCACGTTGCGCATCATCGGCACTTCACCCGGGTTCAGCGGCATGCGTGCGTCATCGACCATGATCAGCATCCCGTCACGCTCGACCACCGGGCGCGGCGCGGCGAAATACAGCGGTACGATCGGGATGTTTTCCAGGTAGATGTATTGCCAGATGTCCAGCTCGGTCCAGTTGGACAAAGGGAACACGCGGATCGACTCGCCCTTGTGTTTGCGCGTGTTGTACAGGTGCCAGAGCTCCGGGCGCTGGTTCTTCGGGTCCCAGCGGTGCTGGTCGGAGCGGAAGGAGAAAATCCGCTCCTTGGCCCGGGATTTTTCCTCGTCGCGACGTGCGCCGCCGAAGGCCGCGTCGAAACCGTAGTGATCGAGCGCTTGTTTCAGCCCCTCGGTCTTCATGATGTCGGTGTGGATCTGCGACCCGTGCTTGAACGGGCTGATGCCCATTTCAATGCCTTCGGGGTTGGTGTGGGTCAGCAGGTCGACGTTGAGCTTGGCCACCATCTGATCGCGGAAGCGATACATCTCCTGGAACTTCCAGGTGGTGTCGACATGCAGCAGAGGGAAGGGCGGCTTGGCCGGGTAGAAGGCCTTCATGGCCATGTGCAGCATGACCGCACTGTCCTTGCCGATGGAGTAGAGCATGACCGGGTTGTCGGATTCGGCGACAACCTCGCGCATTGCCTGGATGCTTTCCGCTTCCAGTCGTTGCAGATGGGTAAGCGTCATGGATTTGCCTCTCGCTTTTTGTTGTTGTCGTTTATCAACGTACAACCGCTGCGATTCGGACTTATGCGCGACTTGATGTTTTAACATCAGGCGCAGCATCTGCAGCATGGGGTTACGGGGCGGGGTGCTGGCAACCGCGGCAGGTGTGTCGTCAGGGTTGACGTGGGCGGCTTGCTGACCGATCTGGGTCGCCAGTTCGCGGGCACCGCTGAGCATTGCGCTGGCTTCGGGCAGATGAAACAGCTGCAGCCGCTCAGCGCGTTCGCCGGCCCAGGTGATGAAGGTCGCGGCGCGTTGCCAGTGCATGCCCGAGAGCAGGGCAAACACTTTGCGGTCTGCCGAGCGATGCAGGCGGTCGAAGAACGCTTGCAGGTGGGGCGCGCGCAAGCCGTCTTCATAAGGCAGCCAGAGCACCTTGCCGCGATTGCTCACCGCGCGCAGCACCCCGTGACTGAGCTTGCCCTGATCGTTGCGGGCACCGTAGTCATCGATCCAGTGGATCTCGCCATTCTGCGTACGAGCCTGTTCGAGGATGTCCCGGTAGGTGCTGCGGTACCAGCGCTGTACCGCCAGCGAAGCATTGGCGACACGCTTGGCCGGGCGCTCGGCATTGAGCTGCCAGCGTTGCAGATAATGGGCGGCGGTGCGTTCGGGCAAGTCGATGTCGTGCAGGCGCTTGACCAGTGCCTGCATCGCTTCCAGGTGCCAGAGCAGGAACGGTAACTGGTGCCGTTCCGGCGGCGTGCTCACCAACAGCTGGTAGATGTTCTGTTCCTGCTCGGCAGACAGGCTGCGGCCTTCACCTTGCTTGCGCCCGCGCTCGCGCACGGGTACCGCCTTCCATCCACCGGCTTGCCACGCCTTGTAGGCAGCGATGATGGTCGGCGAGGAGAGTCCGGTGTCCTGGCTGATCGCTTTGAGCGTGCTACCGGCGATGCGCAATTGCACGGCACGCAGGCGAAGCTTGTTGATCTGTGGAACGGACAGCTGATTGCCGTGGGACACGGGAGCTCCTGTTAAACATCCATTTGCGCAGTGGCGTTGGAGTGGATGTCTGTACTGTTCCCGGATCCGGAAAATCGCGCATAGGCCGAATGGACCATGGGAAGAACAAAAAACAGGAGAATTGCCATGAACGAGTCAATGACTGTTCTGCTTGAAGACGTCATCGGGATTGCCCGCCAGGCGGGCGAACTGGTGTTGGAGGTGTACCGTTCGGATTTCGAGGTGCGCGGCAAGGACGATGCGTCGCCAGTGACCGAGGCTGATGAGCGTGCCGAGGCTTTGATTCTGCAGGCCTTGGCGGCGCTCACGCCGCAGATTCCGGTGATTTCGGAAGAGGCTGCCGCCGCAGGCAAGGTGCCCGAGGTCGGCAGGCGTTTCTGGCTGGTGGACCCGCTGGACGGCACCCGGGAGTTCATCAAGCGCAACGGTGAGTTCACCGTCAATATCGCCCTGATCGACAACGGTGAGCCGGTGCTTGGGGTGGTTCTCGCACCTGCGCTTGCGCGACTGTTCGCCGGTGCCCGTGGTTGTGGAGCCTTCATCGAACAGGCCGGGCAGCGCCAGCCAATCAACTGCCGTGCAGTGACGCAAGAGGGCCTGGACGTGGTCGCCAGCCGCTCCCATGGCGATGCCCAGGCGCTGGATAAATTCCTCGACGGGCGCCAGGTGCGATCACTGAAAAGCGCAGGCTCGTCGCTTAAAATTTGCCTGGTCGCTTGCGGTGAGGCCGACCTTTATCCACGCCTGGGGCGCACCATGGAATGGGATATCGCCGCGGGGCATGCGGTGCTGGTGGCTGCCGGTGGACAGATCCGCACCCTTGGCGGCGATGCGTTGAGTTATGGCAAGCCCGGCCTGGACAACCCGCATTTCTATGCTCACGGGTTATAGCCGCAATTTGCTTGTGCATGGGCCTGTTTCCGGGGATGGGAGCAGGCCCTTTGTGTTGGCGATTGCGCGATCTACATCGACAGATGCGCGCTCAAGTCCCCCATCATGTCCAGATGCGAATAATCACGAAAGCTGAAGCGCCAGACGCCGTCCATGCGTTCAAACTCATCAAAGTAGCGCCCGCTGGCGATGGGTTGCAGGGGAAGGGTGTCGGTGGCTTGCAGCACGGTGTAGCAGGAGCGCACCTTCGCGGTGCCTGCGACTTCGTCGAGGTCGATGATCGGGTTGCTGATGATGTGTCGGGTGCGGGGTGTGCCGCAGGGGTAGCGCTTGATTCGTTGTTGCCAGACGCCCAGCAAAGCGCTGTGATCGAGGAAGGCGTCCTGGCTTTGCAGCTTGATCCGGGCATGACGAAACAGCTCGGCCGCCTCGACCAGTTGGCCGCTGTCCAGGTATTCAGCGTAACGGTAGAGCAGGTTGCTGATCTGTATGGCGCTGGTGCTCATGGTGATCCTCTTTTTTGTAGGAGCCGGCTTGGCAGCGAAGGCGGCCTGGCAGCCAACCAATCTCTCGCGGCTATACCCAATCCATTGTGGGAGCTGGCCTGCCGGCGATGGCGGCCTGACAGCCAACCCATCTCCCACGGCCTCACTCGATCCACTGTAGGAGCTGGCTTGCCAGCGATGGTCGTCAACGATGACGCGGGGAACCTGACACCCCACGGTGCTCTCAGGTTTTTCGCGAGCAAGCTCGCTCCTACAGAAACCCACTGTGCTGAACAGGAACGAAGACCGTGTAGGAGCAAGCTTGCTCGCGATGGAGGTCAACGATGACGCGGGGAGCCTGGCACCCCGCGGTGCTCTCAGGTTTTTCGCGAGCAGGCTCGCTCCTACAGAAATGGCGTCATCCAAGTTTCCCGCCAATACGTGAGGAACCATTAAAAAGCCGCTGCAACCGGGCAAGGGTTGCAGCGGCGTGGTGATGCGCGAAGGCGGTCAGGCAGTCACGGGCCGGATCACCGCGAGGGACGCAGCGGGGCTCTTCATCTGTTGACGATAACGCGGCAACGCCAGGGCCAGGAATACGCTGGCCAGCGCCAGCATCGACACCGATGAGGCCAGGGCGTAGCGCAACGATTCACTGCCCAGGGTGGGCACGAAGAAATCGCTGAGCATGCCAACGAAAAGCGGCCCGATACCCACGCCCAGGAGGGTCATGGACATGACGAAAATCGCCGTGGCCTGGGCCAGGCGTGTCGCCGGGAAAAGATGGGTAATGGCGCTCAGGCAGGGTGTTGCCCACCACACGCCAAAGAAGGCGAACGCGCTGTAGAACAGGAACGCCTGCGGCACGGCGATGCTGCCGATATGGAACGCCGTGCCTTGCGGCCAGAGGAAGTACGCCAGGGCGAACGGGATGCTGATCAACGTGCCCAGCAGCGGCACGCCGATTTGCCAGCCGACATCGCGCCGTGCCATGCGGTCGGTGAGCATGCCGCAGACCAGCGTACCGATGGCCGCTCCACCGCCGCCTACCACGCCGACCAGGAATCCGGCCTGTTGCATGTTCAGACCGTGGGAACGGATCAGGAAGCTCGGGCTCCAGGTACCGATGGCGTAGCCGGCAATCGCCGCCGCGCCGCCGGTGAGCACCAGCCACAGGAACGAGGGCATGCGAAACAGCTCAGTGAGGGTCTTGAGCCAGCCGTCATGTGGCAATGTGGCGCTGCTCAGCGGTACGACTCGCTTGGGCGTACGCACAGTCAACAGCAGTAGCAGGCCGAGGAAAATGCCGGGAGCGCCGATCAACAGGAAGGCGTAGCGCCAGCCATGGTGTTGGGCGATCCAGCCGCCCAGCCCCAGGCCGACAACCGCCCCCAGGCTGGAACCGAGCATCAGGAATGCCAGGGCTGTGGAGCGGCGATTGGCCGGATACAAATCCGAGACCATCGCCACCGATGGCGCCGTGCCGCCGGCCTCACCCACAGCCACGCCGATCCGCGCCAGCACCAGGGTCAGAAAGTTGCCGGCCATGCCGCAAAGCATGGTCATCAGGCTCCAGGCGATGCAACTGAAGGCGATCACCGGCTTGCGCCCGATGCGGTCCGACAGGCGTCCCAGCGGGAAGCCGAACACGGTGTAGAACACCGCGAAAGTCACCCCCGACAGCAAGCCGATGCCGGTATCGGAAATGCCGAACTCGAGTTTGACCGGCTCGATCAGGATCGCCATCAACTGACGGTCGATGTAGTTGAACACATAGATGCTGGCGAGCACGAACAGCGCGTAGTGCGTTCGCCATGTGACGGGGGTGGACTGGTTCACTGCGGGTGCTCCCGGTTTTGTTCTAGTTGGCGCGATGCTCTACGTGCACCGGGTTTTTTTCATCGTCCATTCAGACCATTTTCGGCTTTGCAGGCAAGCCGCCGCGCACGTTGGCAAACCTAGTCTTGTCGGACGATGTTTCGCTCGCGCCCAACGTCAATCATTCAGCCCGTATCCGCTGCCTTGCCAGCGTTTGCCCACGTTGTGGCAAGCCCTGGGACAGCCTGAAAACAATAAGAAGCTGAGGAATTGAAATGAGCGTCTTGTTCGAGCCGATCGCCCTGGGCGAACTGCAATTGGCCAACCGCATCGTCATGGCCCCCATGACCCGCAGCCGTGCCCTTGCCGATGCGATACCCGGCGGCGATATGGTCGAATACTACCGCCAGCGGGCCGGTGCCGGCTTGATCGTGGCTGAAGGCACTGCGCCGTCCGCCAGCGGCCTGGGCTATTGTCGCACCCCGGCCATCTACAGCGACGAGCAGATCGTCGGCTGGCGACGGGTCACCGAGGCGGTGCATGCCGAGGGTGGGCGCATCGTTTTGCAGCTGATGCACGTCGGCCGCGCCGCCAGCCGCCACAACAAGCCGGCCGGGGCGGCCACGGTAGCACCTTCGGCATTGCGTGCACGCACCCAGGTGTTCAGCGACGCTGCCGGGCTGGTGGACACTGACGAGCCACAGGCGCTGACCCTGCAAGGCATCGGTGAGGTCATCGAAGATTACCGCCAGGCTGCATTGAATGCGCGCCTGGCCGGCTTCGACGGCGTTGAACTGCACTGCACCAGCGGTTACCTGCCGATGCAGTTCATGTCCTCCGGCAGCAACCAGCGCAGCGATGTCTACGGCGGCGATGTGACGGGGCGGGTGCGTTTCGCCAAGGACGTGATCGAGGCCATGGCCAGCGCCATCGGCGCCGGCCGTGTCGGTTTTCGCCTGTGCCCCGGCAACCCCTACAACGACATCGACGACCGCGATCCGGCCGAGACGGCGGCCGCCCTGTGCGAAGCCGTGGCACCGTTGGGCCTGGCGTACCTGCACATCATGCGCTCGCCCCTGGCCGAGCTCGATGCCTTCGCCCTGGCGCGCCAGCACAGTCCCCATGCCTTGATCCTCAACGATGGTTTCGACGGCCCTTCGGCCAGTGCCGCTCTCGCGTCGGGCGAGGGGGCTGCCGTGTCGTTTGGTCGTCACTTTATTGCCAACCCCGATCTGGTGGAGCGCTTGCGGCGTGGCCTGCCGCTGTCGGGTTTCAACCGCAAGACCCTGTACACGCCGGGCCCGGCGGGCTACTCGGATTACAGCACCTATCAAGCCAATGCCCAGGAGGTGGCGCAATGAACCTGAATGACTTGAGCCACGGCCTGCCGACACGCGCGGTCCCACGGGAACAGACCCAGGCACTGCTCGACCAGCGCTCGGCCGCCGCCGGGCTGATCAAGCCGGGTGATCACTACACCGTGGCCGACCGCCTGGAACAACGGGCGAGCGAGCAGGGTGAGCGCACGTTTCTGATCTACGGCGAGCAGACCCTGAGCTACGCCGAGGTCGATGCCCGGGCCAACCAGATGGCCCACACCTTTTATGCCAATGGCCTGCGCGCCGGCGATGTCTGCGCCCTGGCCATGGAAAACCGCCCGGCGTTCTTCTGCACCTGGTTCGGCCTGGTCAAGCTCGGGGTGGTGGTGGCCTTCATCAATACCCAGGTCAACGGCCGTGCGCTGTTGCATGCGTTGCAAACCACCGACGCCAGGGCGTTGGTGATCGGCGAGGAATGCCTGGCGAATGTGCAGGCCACCGAAGGTTTTCCGGACCTGCCGTGCTGGCTGATTCGCGACGCGGAAAATCCCTGGAGCGGCCCGCTGCCCAAGGGCATCGACGGGCATTTCGCTGCACGCCTGGAGAAAGCCCCGCGCACGCCGTTTCCCCGGGATATCCGCGCGCGCATCGAAGCCCAGGCCGCGATGCTGCTGATCTTTACCTCGGGCACTACCGGCTTGCCCAAGGCTGCGCGCTACAGCCACATGCGCTGGATGTCCTCGGGCGATGTGATGGAAGTCACCCTGCAAGCCACCTGCAAGGACGTGTTCTATTGCTGCCTGCCGCTGTACCACGGCGCCGCGGCCACCTCGGTGACCTCTACCGCGCTGCGCGCAGGTGCCGCCATCGTGGTGCGCCGCAAGTTCAGCGTGCGCGAGTTCTGGAAGGATGTGGCGCGACACCAGATCAGCATCTTCCAGTACATCGGCGAGATCTGCCGCTATCTGCTCAATCAGCCGGTTCAGGCGGGCGAGCGCGAACACAGCCTGCGCTGCATGCTCGGCGCCGGGCTGTCGCCGGACTCCTGGCAGCGCTGGCTGGAACGCTTCGGCCCGATCCAGGTGTACGAGGGTTGGGGTGCCACCGAAGCCAATTCGGCACTGATCAACGTCGACAACTATTTTGGTTCCTGCGGACGGGTGCCGGACTGGAACAAGACCAACCTGCGGCTGGTGCGTTACGACATTGAAAACGACTGCCATCCACGGGATGAAAACGGCTTCTATCAAGTCTGCAAAGTGGGTGAGGTTGGCGAGGCCATGGGCTTTATCGTCGATCACCCAGAGATCGGCGGCGGGCGTTTCGAGGGTTACACCTCGGCCGAGGCGACCGAGAGCAAGATCCGCCGCAATGTGTTTCGCGAAGGCGATGCCTACTGGAGTTCCGGCGACCTGGTGCGTGAGGACGCCGACGGTTACTGCTACTTCGTCGACCGCATCGGCGATACCTATCGCTGGAAAAGCGAAAACGTTTCGACCCTGGAAGTGGCCGACGCCCTGGGCGATCTGGCGGGCCTGGAGCTGATCAACATCTATGGCGTCCAGGTGCCGGGCCATGAAGGACGCGCCGGCATGGCCGCCGTGCTGATGCAGGCAGGCCAGGTTTTCGATCCCGCCGCCCTGTACGCCCTCAGTGAAGCGCGCCTGCCGCGTTATGCGGCACCGGTGTTCGTACGGGTCACCCAGGCGGCAGACCTGACGGCCAGCTACAAGCTGCGCAAGGTCGATCTGCAGCGCCAGGGTTACTGCCCGACTCGATGCAGCGATCCGCTGTTCATCCGCGACGAACAGGCCCGCAGCTATGTGCCCTATTCGCCAGAAGCCCTGGCTCGTGCCGGCCTGACCCCCTTCGCGGTGGCCGACCATGGCTGATCTCGACGCCAACGGTCACGAACTGCGCAGCGGCCTGCGGTACCCCTGGCCGCAGGCGCCGGACTCCGGGCAGGTGCGTGAAGTGGCGCCGGGCGTGTGGTGGCTGCGCATGCCGCTGCCGTTTCGCCTGGACCACATCAACCTCTATCTGCTGCGCCATACCGATGGCTGGGTGGTGGTCGACACCGGCATGAACACCGCGCAAACCCGGGAGGTCTGGGACCGGGTGCTCAGTGAAGTGTGCGGCGGGCTGCCCGTGCTGGCGGTGGTCTGCACCCACTTTCACTCCGACCATGCCGGGGTCGCCGCCTGGCTCAGCGAACGTTTTCATTGCCCGGTGTACATGACCGCCAGCGAGTTCCACTCACTGCATCTCAAGTTTCCCGCCGAACAGCCACCGGGCTGGGATTTCCTCGATTTCTACCGCAAGGCCGGCGTGACCGACGAGCACAGCAGCGAGATGTTCGCGGTGATGAGCAATGCGCATTTCCTGCCGGCGCCACTCAACCATTACCGCCGTTTGTGCGAGGGCAGCGTCCTGGCTATCGGGGGCCGCACCTGGCAGGTGGTCATCGGTCGCGGCCACTCGCCGGAACATGCCTGCCTGTACGCCGCCGATGACGGCTTGCTGATCTCCGGCGACCAGGTGCTGCCGCGCATTACCTCCACCGTCGGCGTGCATGCCACGGAGCCGTTGGCCAACCCGCTGCGTGACTGGCTCGATTCCATCGAGCACCTGCGCAGTTTGCCCGACAGCGTGCTGGTGCTGCCGGCGCACGAGCGGCCGTTTTTCAATTTGCATGAGCGCCTGGATCAACTGCATGCCCACCACCAAGGGCATCTGGCGCAGGTGCTGGCCAACTGTGACGAGCCGCGCACCGTGCTCGAACTGATGGCCGTGTTGTTTCCCAAGCTGTCGGGTCGTTTCGACGAACTGATGGCGCTGGGCGAAACGTTGGCCCATGCCAACTACCTGGTGGCCGAAGGGTCGCTGGAACGGGAAGAGGACCGGGGGCGATATCGCTTTCGGCGTGCTGTAAGGGGAGCGTGCGCTGTTACCCCGCTCAAGGTTTTTTGAGCGGGCAGCACGGCAGCAGTGTTGAACATTCCAGGCAGCCAGCCGGTTGTCATTGAGGAGAGTCAGTGTGATCAACAAGAACAACAATAACTCCACGGTCATCGGTTCGCGTGCGTTTGAGCTCACCAGCCTGGCGGCGGCCATTGCGCTGGTGTCAACACCGGTGTGGGCGGGCGATACGATCGAGTTCGACAATGGCGCGACCATCGACTGGTCGGTGACCACCAGCTACGGCATCGGTGTGCGCACTGGCAGTCAGAGCGATCGCTTGCTGACGGTCAACGCCGACGATGCCAACCGCAACTTCGACAGTGGCAGCCTGACCACCAACCGCGTGGGTGCGCTGGCGGAAATGATCCTGCGCAAGGACAACTACGGCGCCGTGGTGCGCGGCAGTACCTTCTACGACGACGTCTACCACCGCAAGAACGATAACGACTCGCCTGCCACTGTGAACAAGAACGGCGACAACGACGAGTTCACCAGTGACACCCGCTACTACAGTGGCGGCCGCAGCAAACTGCTGGACGTCTATGTGTTCAGCGGCTGGCGCTTTGACAACGACACCATGCTCGACGTCAAGGCCGGGCGGCACATCGAATCCTGGGGCGAGAGTCTGTTCTACCCGGGTGTGAACGGCGTACAAAACCCTTCCGACGCGGTAAAAGCGTCGCAGCCGGGTGTCGAGGTCAAGGAAGTCCTGTTGCCGGTGGGCCAGTTCTCCGGCTCGTTCCGACTGAACCCCCAACTGACCTTCGGTGCCTACGTGCAATACGAATGGAAGGGCACGGAACTGCCGCCGGTGGGCAGCTACCTGTCGGGAAGCGACGTGGTTGGGCCAGGTCGCGAGTTTATCTACGCCAACGGCCAGAAGATCGCCTACCGTGGCACCGACAAGCCGAGTGATGGTGGTCAGTGGGGCGTGCAGATGCGCTACCGCCCGGTACCGGCCCTCGAGCTGTCGCTGTTTCACGTCAACTACCACGACAAGAACCCGGCCACCGCCCTGGTCGGCTACGACCCGCTGCCAGTGGGCGGTGGCCGCAACGCCTTCGTCAGCAATGGTTACGAGATCAAGTATTTCGAAGACATCAAGCTGACCGGTATCAGCGCCTCGACCAAGATTGGCGACACCCAGGTCGGCGCCGAATGGTCGTACCGCGACGGGGCGCCGGTGATGGTCAATACCGGCCTCGGCGCGGTGCCGGCCAAGGGCAAGGGCCAGCAGATGCAGTTGTCGGCGATCCGAATCCTCGGCGATCGCCCGTGGGCCAGCCAGACCAGCCTGACTGCCGAAATCATCCGCGTGCAGGTCGACAGCGTCGAGTCCACTTCGGCGGCGCCCAACCTGCAAGGCGTCAACCTGTTACCTTCCCTGGCACCCCTGGTGGCTCCTTCCGATGACTATACCTACAGCACAGCCGCGGGTTACCGCACCAAGTCTTCAAGTGCCTACACCGTGGGCGCATCGTTCAGTTATCCGGGAGTTTTCCAAGGCTGGGATCTGGAAGTCCCCCTCAGCTTCTCCAACGTCTTCAGCGGCTCCACGCCAATGGCCGGAAGCATCTCCGGCGTCGCCGGCGACCGACGCCTGAGCGCGGGCACGACCTTCAAGTACCTGGGCAACCTGGAACTCGGCTTGAGATACATCGCCTACCTGGGTGAAGCCGATGCGATCGACCGTCCGTTCGCCGACCGCGACTACGCCACGTTCTCGATGAAATACACCTTCTGACCGACCACTCAAGCTCCGCGGCGCTCGATGGCGCCCGGACCTCAAATACAACCTGGAAAAAGCCGCAGCGTAACGCTTCGGCATGGAGGCACTATGGGGCTCAAGGGGCATGCGGCCATTGTTGGCAGCGCACAGTACAAACCGGAGAAGTACTCCACCGCACCCAAGATGTTTCACCTTGAACAAGTCGCCGACCTCGCGGCCCAGGCGCTGCGCGATGCCGGGCTCAAGGCCTCGGACCTCGACGGGCTGGTGATCAACGGCCCGCATTTTCATGAAGCCTCGGTGTTCGTACCGGCTATGGCTGCCGAGTACCTGGGCCTGCGCCTGAACTTCGCCGAAGTGGTGGACCTGGGTGGCTGTACCTCGGTGGGCATGGTCTGGCGCGCCGCCGCCGCCATCGAACTGGGGTTGTGCCAGGCCGTGCTGTGCGTCATCCCCGCGCGCATGGCGCCATTTGGCCCCGACGAGGATCCTGGCTGGATGGCCCGCTCCATGCGCTTTGGTGGGCACAGCACGGCATTCGGTGCGCCCGAAGCCGAATTCGACCTGCCATACGGGCACATGGGCCAGAACACCGGCTACGCCATGATCGCCCAGCGTTATGCCGCGCAGTACGACTACGACCAGCGGGCGATGGCCAAGATCGCCGTCGACCAGCGCACCAACGCCCTGGCCAACCCGCAAGCGATGTTCTATGGCCAGCCGTTGACCATTGAGCAGGTGCTGGCCAGCAAAATGGTCGCCGACCCGTTGCACGTCCTGGAAATCGTCATGCCGGTGGCCGGTGGTGCCGCGCTGATTATCACCAGCAAGGAAGTGGCGGCGAGGGCGCGCAAGCGTCCGGCGTTCATTACCGGGTTTGGCGAACACCTGGCATTCAAGTCGCCGTCCTATGCCGAGGACATGCTGCACACGCCCATCGGCCCGGCTTCGCAGCGGGCCTTTGCCATGGCCGGGCTCAAGCCCAAGGACGTCGATGCCGCGCAGATCTACGACTGCTACACCATCACCACGTTGCTCACCCTGGAAGATGCCGGTTTCTGCGGCAAGGGCGAGGGTATGGCGTTCGTGCGCGAACACGACCTGACCTGGCGTGGCGATTTCCCGATGAACACCCATGGCGGGCAGCTCAGTTTCGGCCAGTCGGCCTCCGCCGGTGGCATGAGCCAGGTGATCGAGGCGGTGACGCAGATCGCCGGCACCGCCGGTGAACGCCAACTGGGCCGCTGCGACAGCGTCTACGTCTCCGGCACCGGTGGCGTGATGAGCGAGCAGGGCGCATTGATACTTCAGGGAGCATAAGCACATGTCCAACAACAAACCGATGCCGGTTGCGACGCCGATTTCCGCGCCCTTCTGGGAGGGCCTGAAGGCTCGCCGCCTGCTGATCCAGCAATGCAACGCCTGTGCGCACTGGAACTTCTACCCGCGCCGGCATTGCCCGGTATGCCTGGAGCATGACCTGGCCTGGCGCGAAGTCGACGGCGCCGCAACGCTGTACAGCTACACCGTGACGCGCATCGCCACCTTGCCCGACTTCATCGATGAGATGCCGCAGAAACTGGCGGTGGTCGAACTGGCCGAAGGGGTGCGCATCAACACCAACCTGGTCGGCCTCGACGAAACCGAGATCCGCATCGGCATGCCCTTGCGGCCGGTGTTTGCCGAAGTCGACGCCAAGGGCAATCGCCTGCTGCGCTTTACTGGCGTGGACAAGGAGGCAGCAGCATTTGAGCCCCTGCCTGCGCAGGACAGTGAACCGGAACCTGCGACCTCGCAACAGCCTGTCGCCCGGCAGATTGACCTCAACGATGGCCCGGCCCTGCAAGAGTTGGTCAGCGAGCAGTTCAGTGACTGGAGCAACGTGGTGGTGGTCGACCAGGCACTGATCGACGCCTTCGCCCAATTGTCGGGCGACGATTACTGGATCCATACCGATCCGGAGCGGGCGCGCCTGCAAAGCCCGTTCGGCGGCACCATCGCCCATGGCGCGCTGGTACAGGTGCTGCAGTCGCGGATGAAACTGGCGCTGGGCTTCGAGATCAGCGGTTTCAGCACCCAGATCAACTACGGCTCCGACCGCCTGCGCTTCCCGGCGCCGGTACCGGCCGGCTCGCGCATCCATTCGCGGGCGCGGGTGAAAAAAGTCGAAATCCTCGCCCGTGGTACCCAACTGACCCTGGAGCTCAACATCCATGTGGTGGGCCAGGACCGGCCGTCGGTGATCAACGATTTGGTGATCCTGTACATGGCCTGATTCCCGCCGAAGATCCCCTGTAGGAGCCGGCTTGCCGGCGATGGCATCCGTAGACCAGTCGGCAATGATGCAGGCAGGTATGGCCCCATCGCGAGCAAGCTCGCTCCCACAGTTGTCCTGCGCCGAACACAACATCCCACCCCACGCCATTCCCGCCATTGCATAAGCCATTTGGACGATGTGCCCCCCCTCCCTTGCGCCGACTATTGCCCCAGAGGCAACGCCCATCTCGATTGCCTCGCATGCCCTGGCGCGTGACAAAAACAAGAGGATCGGCCCTATGACTTGCCTTATCCACGCCAACCCCGAGCAGGAGCGCTGCCCATGCGCTCGGTGATCGGCTACGCGGTTTGCCTGGTGGTCGCCTTGACCATT
The DNA here is from genome assembly GCF_035065025.1 of Pseudomonas sp. YuFO8. Classification (NCBI taxonomy): domain Bacteria; kingdom Pseudomonadati; phylum Pseudomonadota; class Gammaproteobacteria; order Pseudomonadales; family Pseudomonadaceae; genus Pseudomonas; species Pseudomonas sp. YuFO8. Next base: position 131,149 of record NZ_JAXDEQ010000012.1, read on the forward strand.
GGCTACACCTTCTCCCCCAAATCCCCACCGCAAGCGGAACTGCTGGCCACGCGCCCGGACCGTGTGCAGATCAACGGCCTGCTCAATCTTGGCGCGCGCGTGGTCGCCGTGGGCGAGCGGGGCAGCGTCCTGCTCAGCGATGACCAGGGCGTCAGCTGGCAGCCTGCGAGCGTCGCCACCCAGCGCAACGCCACCCTGACCGCCGTGGTGGCACTGGACGACAAGCGCTTGCTGGCCGTCGGGCATGACGGCTGGATCCTGCGTTCCGAGGATGCCGGCAGCAACTGGCAGGAAATGCGCTACGACAGCGACCTGGGCGAACCGCTGCTGGGTATCTGGACCGGCGGTGGCGACAGCGTCATGGCGTTCGGCAGCTTCGGCAAGTTCTATCAATCGGCTGACGCCGGGAAGACCTGGACGCCGCAATCCCTGGACATCGACAACGCCCACCTCAACAGCATGGCCGGTGGCGACGATGGCCGGCGCATGCTGGTGGGCGAGCAGGGCCTGGTCCTGCGCACTACCGACGCCGGCCAGCACTGGCAGAGCTTGCCGGCGTTCTACAGCGGCTCGCTGTTCGGCATCGTGCGCTTGAGCGCGAAGGACTGGGTGACCTATGGCATGCGCGGGCACGTGTTCGTCAGCCACGACTTCGGCGATAGCTGGACCCAGGTCAAGGTCGGCAATCAACTGCCGTTGTATGGCCATGCATTGCTGCCCGACCAATCGGGCCTGGTGATCGTCGGTGCCGGCAGCTCGGTGGTGCGCCTGGATGCACAGGGTGCGCTGGTCGGCGTCGGACGCCTGGCCGGCCTCGGTACGTTGACCTCGGCGACGATGGTCGGCTCGCGGCTGCTGGTCGGTGGCGAGCGCGGCGTATTGCAGGGTTCAAGTGGCAGCGTCGCTGCCCTAGTGGCCACACAGGCCACCCAGTAAATGAGAGGCGGGGCAATGAATCAAGGTAAACACTGGGTGACGCGCTGCGTCGAAACGTGCGCGGACTACCTGATGGCCTGGCGCAAGGGACTGCTGTTGCTATTCGTTCTGGTAACGCTGGGCCTGGGCTACAGCGCCACCCACACGCAACTGGATCCGGGCTTCAACAAACAGATCCCGGTACGTCATGACTTCATGATCAACTTCCTCAAGTTCAGCCATTACTTCACCGGCGCCAACCGCTTCCTGGTGAGCGTACGCTGGAAGGGCGAGGGTGACATTTACAACACCGAGTACCTCGAGACCCTGCGCAAAGTCACCGACGACGTGTTTTTCATCTCCGGGGTCAGCCGCCCCAGTGTGACGTCGCTGTTCACCGCCAACGTGCGCTACATCGAAATCACCGAGGAAGGTTTCTTCGGCGACGTGGTGGTGCCACCGCGCTTCGCCGGCACCCCGGAGGACCTGGCGCAGGTGCGCAGCAACACCGCTGCCTCCGGACAGGTCGGTCGCCTGGTGGCCAACGACCTCAAGTCGGCCATGGTCCGCGCCGACTTGCAGGACATCGACCCCAAGACCGGCCAGCCGGTGTCCTATGTCGAGATCGCCAAGCGCCTGGAAGACATCCGAGCCAAATACAACAGCGCGGATATCGAGATCAACATCGTCGGCTTCGCCAAGCTGGTGGGGGATGTGGTCGAAGGGCTGAACACGGTGATCGGCTTCTTTGTGGTGGCCTTCGTCATTACCGGGTTGCTGCTGTGGCTGTATTCGCGCTCCCTGCGCCTGACGGTGGTGGCGCTGGTGGTGGCGTTGCTGCCGGTGGTCTGGTTGCTCGGCCTGTTGCCGCTGCTGGGCCTGGGTATCGATCCGATGTCGATCCTGGTGCCGTTCCTGATCTTCTCCATCGGCGTGTCCCATGCGGTGCAGATGACCAACGCCTGGAAGCAGGACGTGCTGGCCGGCAGTACATCGAAGGACGCGGCGCGATCGGCGTTCTGCAAGATCTTCATCCCCGGTTCCCTGGCCTTGCTGATGAACGCCCTGGGCTTCGCGGTGATCATGTTGATCGACATTCCCATCGTTCACGAACTGGGGGTGACGGCCTGCATCGGCGTGATGTTGATGATCATCACCAACAAACTGATGCTGCCGGTGATCATTTCGTACTTGCGCCTGGAACCTGCGCTGTTGCGTCGGGCGCAATCGCGTCCGGCGGGCAGGCACCGCCTGTGGTGGCGCCTGTCGGCGCTGGCCGAACCGGGGCCGGCCCTGGGGGTGTTTGTGGTCAGCCTGTTGCTGCTGGCGGCCGGGGCCTACAAGGCCCGCGACCTGGCGGTGGGCGACATTGGCGCCGGTGCGCCGGAGCTGCGGGCCGATTCGCGCTACAACCAGGACAACGCCAGGATCATCAGCAGCTACTCCATCGGGCTTGATGTGATGTCGGTGTTCGTCCAGGTCAATGGCGTCGAAGAAGGTTGCCTGTCGCCGGATGTGATGCGTGCGGTGGAAGCTTTCGATTTCCGCATGCGCACGGTCACCGGCGTGCAGTCGATCCAGAGTGTGGCGGACATGGGCAAGCGGGTGATCGCCGGCAATAACGAAGGCAACCCGCGCTGGGCGGCGATTCCGGGATCGCCCAGGGGCCTGAGCCAGGGCGCGCGGGCCTATATGCCGGATGACGGACTGGTTACCGACGGTTGCCAGCAGATGCAGATCCTGGTGTTCCTGGCCGATCACGAAGGCAGCACCGTCAGCCATGCGATCGCCGAAGCCAAGCGGATCATTGCCGAAGTCAGCTCGCCGCAAGTCGAATTCCTCCTGGCCGGCGGCAACGTCGGGGTGATGGCGGCCTCCAACGAGGCGGTCAAGCGCGCCGAAGTGATCATGCTCGGCGCATTATTCGGATCGGTGGCATTGTTTTGCTGGCTGACCTTCTTGTCGATCCGCGCGGTGCTGTGCATTCTGGTGCCGCTGGCGATTGTCGCGATCCTGTGCAACGCGTTGATGACAATGCTCGGGATCGGCCTGAAAGTCGCAACCTTGCCGGTGATGGCGTTGGGGGTGGGCGTGGGCGTCGACTACGGCATTTACCTGTACGAACGTATCCAGCACGAGATGCTGCGCGGCGCCAACCTGCGGGAGGCGTTCTACGAGGCCATGTGCCAACGCGGTACTGCGGCGGTGTTCACGGCCGTGACCATGTCGATCGGCGTCTGCACCTGGGCGTTCGCACCGCTGAAGTTTCAGGCCGACATGGGTGTGCTGTTGTCGTTCATGTTCCTGGTCAACGTGCTGGGAGCGATTTTCCTCCTGCCGGCATTGGCCGCCTGGTTCAATCGCGGGCGCCCACTGGTGACTGAACGGGTACACGCGCCTGCGCCGGCACAAGGGCAGTTCCGCCTGAAAAACAGCCCGGCGGCGCGTGATACCGCGCACGAAAAATAAACCTGCCGGACCTATTGTGGAGTCCGCAGGCGCTAGTGAAAACTGGCAGGCAAGTAGCAGTCGAGAGGGGGGAACCCAGGGTTCCCCCGGCCGAAATTATAAAAATAACAAGGGAAGGGCGCAGTCCTTACCCGAGCGAGATAAGACTATGCAGAACGCTGACTTGACCCATGAAGCCCTGGCCAGTCTTGGCCTCGACCTCGTGCGCTACAACCAGTTGGTGGGCGAAATCTACGAAGGCGCCCTCGATCCGAAACTTATGGCCACGGCCCTCAGGAGCTTTCTCAAACTCTACGATGCCAACTTCGTCACCCTGATCCTGCGGGTGCCGGATCAACCCGATGTCGGTGTGATGATCATCGTCGGCGACATCGAAGGTGCCGGCGATGTCTGCTACATGACCTACCCGCAAACCAATTCGCCTTTCTCCAATCAGCCGCTGGACCACGTATTCACCGTGGACGACATCATGAGTTCCTCACAGTGGGAGCAGAACGGCTACTTCAAGACATTCTGCGAGCCCCATGACGTGTACCACCTGATGCTGGCCGACATTTCAACCCCGGACGGGGGCAAGCTGCGCTTTCGCATAACCCGCCCGAAACGGGCTCCCAACTTCTCGGCCCATGACCGGGCAGTGTGCGCCAGTTTCCTGCCACACCTGAGGCGTGCCTCGCAGTTGCATAACCTGCTGGATCGCAGCGAATCGCTGAGTGAGTTGTACTCCCAGGCCATCAGCCGCTTATCGGTGGCGACCCTGGTGCTCGACGAGAGCGGCAGCGTGTTGCAGATCAACCCGGTGGCCCAGGAAATCCTGGCCCGCTCCGACGGCTTGAAACTGGTGGGCGGGCGCCTGGAAGCGACGTATCCCAGCGACAACCGTGAATTGCAGCGCCTGATTCGCGGCGCATTCTGCCCGGACGCGCCGAAAAGCGCCGAGGCCATGTCGGTAACGCGGCCGTCGGGGCTGGTCAACCTTGGCGTGGTGGTCGAATCGATTCCGTCCCTGGACTGGGCCGAGGAGAAGGGCCAGCCGGCGGCGCTGGTGTACATCCGCGATGCCTCGAGCAAATCCCTGGCCAGCGAAGTGGTGACCAAGCAGCTGTTCAACCTGACCAAGGCCGAAACCGCCCTGGCCATGGAGTTGGCCAACGGTTTGTCCCTTGAGGAAGCGGCCGAGGTCCTGAATATCCGCCGTAACACTGCGCGGGCGCACTTGCGCTCGATCTTCTCCAAGACCGGCGTGCGGCGCCAGACCGAACTGGTGCGCATCATGCTCAACAGCGTGGTGGCCTTGGGCAAGCCGCAACTGGCATTGAAAATGACCGAGAAAATCAAGGTGCCCCCGCTGCAACTGGCCGTGCCGATCTATCGCCAGGCCTGAGCCTGCAGACCCGCCGCCGGGCCATCCTGCCCTGCGGCGCGGTCGTTGACGCCGCTTGATTTTAGTCCGCACGGACGATGCCGTCCCGTGATCGCCCTGTCGATACTGGGCGGACCCATCACGGAGAACCACCATGCCAATTACAGCCATCACCGGCAGTGCCTCGGGAATCGGCGCCGCCGTATCCGCCGCCCTGCGCGCCGCCGGCCACCAGGTCATCGGGATCGATCGCAGCAACGCCGAAGTCATCGCCGACCTGTCCACCGCCCAAGGGCGCGACGCCGCCATCGGGCAAGTGCTTGAACTCAGCGGCGGGGTCCTCGACGGGTTGGTCTGCTGCGCCGGCGTCGGTGTCACCGCGCCAAACTGCGGCCTGATTCTGGCGGTCAATTACTTCGGCGTCAGCGGGTTGCTCGACGGCCTGCAAGGGGCGTTGGCCAAGGGCCAACAACCGGCGGCGCTGGTGATCGGTTCCGTTGCGGCGACCCATTCGGGCCCCGACGGCCAACCGCAGATCGAAGCGATGATCGCTGGCGATGAGGCCCAGGCGCTGGTTTTGGCCAACACCCTCGGCCAGCCTCACGTCGCTTATGCCGCCTCCAAATATGCCATCAGCCAGCATGTGCGCAGCCTGGCGGTGAGCTGGGGAAAGCTGGGCCTGCGATTGAACGTGGTGGCGCCGGGCGCGGTAGAAACCCCGTTGCACCAGGCCTCGCTGGACGATGCCCGATTTGGCCAGGCGACCCGCGATTTCGTCGCGCCCCTGGGCCGCGCTGGGCACCCTGAAGAAGTTGCCGCAGTGGTAGCCTTCCTGCAATCGCCCCAGGCATCTTTTGTCCATGGCAGCGTCGTGTTCGTCGACGGCGGCATGGACGCCATGGTCCGCGCCCCACGCTTCTAAAAAGGAACTTGCATGAACAAGGTGGCATTCATCACCGGCGCCAGCCGTGGCATCGGTCGCGAGGCGGCGCTGGCGTTCGCCCGCGCCGGTTTCGACCTGGCGATCAGCGCCCGTACCCTCAACGAGGGCGAACAACATGAGCATGCCCTGCGCGATGCCGCGGGAGCACCGCTGGCCGGTAGCCTCAACGGCACTGCCCAGACCTTGCGCGAGCTCGGTTGCCGGGTGCTCGTAGTGCCGATGGACCTGCTCGACAGCGATTCGGCGCTGCATGCCTGCCAGGCGGTGCTGGCCGAGTACGGGCGCATCGACGTGCTGATCAACAATGCGATCTACCAGGGCAGCGACCTCAACGCCGAGTTCATGGACCTGCAGGCCCAGACCCTGGAGCGGATGTTCAAGGGCTACATCCTCACCCCGTTCCTGCTGACCCGGGCGGTGGCCGAACACATGGTGACCCGCGGTGGCGGGGTGGTGATCAACGTCACCTCCGGCGCCGGCGAAAGCGACCCACCGGTGGCGGCGGGCAAGGGTGGCTGGGGTTACGCCTATGGCGCGGGCAAGGCGGCGGTGTCGCGGTTGTCCGGGGTATTGAGCACGGAACTGGGCGAGGCTGGCGTGCGCGCCTATACCCTCAATCCGGGCGTGGTGACCACCGAATCGCTCAAGGCCACCATCGGCGACAAGGGGCTGATTGCCTTACGCGCCGGCAGTGCGCCGCCCCATGTACCGGCGGCGGTGATGTTGTGGCTGGCTACAGACGAACAGGCACCGGGGTTTCAGCGGCGGACCATTGCGGCGCAGCCGTTTGCGTTGGAGCACGGCATCGTCGCCGATTGGCGTTGACGAAAGCGGTGTGCCAGTCGCCCTGGAGGGTGACTGGCATGGCCTCTTCGCGAGCAAGCCCGCTCCCACAGGAGGTTTGTGTCGTGCGCCGCGAATCAAATGTGGGAGCGGGCTTGCTCGCGAAAGCGGTGGATCTGCCAGCAGGGTCTTATGCCTGCCGCCGCTGCCGGGCCAGGGTCATGGCGGTGTCCTCGATCATGTCCTCCTGACCGCCGACCATGCCGCGGCGACCCATTTCAACGAGGATCTCCCGGGCCGACACGCCGTACTTCTTCTCGGCGCGCTTGGCGAACAGCAGGAACGAACCGTAGACCCCGGCGTAACCCATGGTCAGGGCATCGCGGTCGCTGCGGATCGGGAAGTCCATGATCGGCACCACCAGGTCTTCGGCCACGTCCTGGATACCGAACACACTGACGCCGGTGTCGATGCCCATGCGGTCACATACCGCCACCAGCACTTCCATCGGCGTGTTGCCGGCACCGGCACCGAGGCCCGCGCAGGCGGCGTCGATGCGGTTGGCCCCGGCGGCGATCGCGGCGATGGAGTTGGACACGCCCATCGACAGATTGTGGTGGCCATGGAAACCGATCTCGGTTTCCGGCTTGAGGGCCGCGCGCATCGCCGCCACACGGGCGCTGACGTCGTGGGGCAGCAGGTAACCCGCCGAGTCGGTCAGGTAGATGCAGTTGGCGCCGTAGCTTTCCATCAGCAAGCCCTGCTTGACCAGGCCTTCAGGGTTGTTCATGTGGGCCATCATCAGGAAGCCGACAGTGTCCATGCCCAGGCCGCGGGCGTGGGAAATGTGCTGCTCGCTGACGTCAGCCTCGGTGCAATGGGTGGCCACGCGAATGGTGTTGACCCCCAATTCATGGGCCATTTTCAGGTGATCGACGGTGCCGATCCCCGGCAGCAGCAGGGCAGAGACCTTGGCCTTTTTCATCAGCGGGATCACCGCCGACAGATACTCCTCGTCAGTGTGGGCCGGGAAACCGTAGTTCACCGAACTGCCGCCCAGGCCGTCGCCGTGGGTGACTTCGATCAGCGGAACGCCGGCATCGTCGAGGCCGCAGGCGATCTCTTTCATCTGTTGCAGGCTGATCTGGTGGCGCTTGGGGTGCATGCCGTCGCGCAGGCACATGTCGTGAACGGTGATGCTTTTGCCGCGAAGATCCATGGTCGGCTCCTTATGCGTGGGCGGGTTGGACGGTGGCTTGCAACACCAGCTCGCCCTTGAGGATTTCCTCGGCGAACATCTCGGCGGTGCGCGCCGCGGCGGCGGTCATGATGTCGAGGTTGCCGGCGTACTTGGGCAGGTAGTCACCCAGGCCTTCGACCTCCATGAAGATCGACACCCGGTTGCCTTCAAACACCGGGCCGTTGACCAACTTGTAGCCGGGCACGTAGCGCTGCACTTGCACGATCATGGCCTCGATGGCGGCGGTGATCGCCGGCTGGTCGGGTTCGCTCTCGGTCAGGCAATGCACGGTGTCGCGCATTATCAGCGGCGGCTCGGCGGGGTTGATGATGATGATCGCCTTGCCTTTCTTCGCGCCGCCGACTTTCTCCACGGCGCTTGAGGTGGTGCGGGTGAATTCGTCGATGTTTTTCCGGGTGCCGGGGCCGACCGATTTCGACGCGGCGGTGGCGATGATCTCGGCGTACTCCACCGGCTGCACGCTGGACACCGCGGCCACCAAAGGAATGGTGGCCTGGCCACCGCAAGTGACCATGTTGACGTTCATCACGCCCAGGCCCAGTTGCGCCTTGAGGTTGACCGGTGGCACGCAGTACGGGCCGATGGCTGCCGGGGTCAGGTCAATCATCAACACGCCCAGGGCATTGAGCTTGCGCGAGTTCTGCGCGTGCACGTAGGCCGAGGTGGCATCGAAGGCGATCTGGATCTGGTCTTCGAGGACATGGGGCAGCAGGCCGTCGACCCCGTCGGCGGTGGTTTTCAGGCCCAGCTCGCGGGCCCGTGCCAGGCCTTCGGAGGTGGCGTCGATGCCGACCATCCACACCGGCTCCAGCACCTCGCTGCGCATCAGTTTGTACAACAGGTCGGTGCCGATGTTGCCCGGCCCGATCAGCGCGCATTTGATCTTCTTGCTCATGTTTTTCTGGCTCCTGGAAAGGGAAGGGCGATCACGGGACAAAGCGCAGGCTGGCTTCGCCGAGCCCGGTCATGGACAGGCTGATATGGTCGCCGGCGACCACAGGCACCAGCGGCGCCAGGGCACCGGACAGAATGATTTCGCCACGGCGGAACGGGATGCCCAGCTCGCCCAGGGTATTGGCCAGCCAGGCCACTGCCGCGCAGGGATGACCCTGCACCGCCGAGCCCAGGCCGGAACCCGCCGGTTGGCCGTTCTTGCTCATTTGCATGTGCACGGCAGCGAGGTCCAGCGAGCGCGGGTCGATGTGCTGGCTACCGAGGGCGAACACGCCGCAGGAGGCGTTGTCGGCGACGGTGTCCTGAATGCGGATCTGCCAGTCGTCGATCCGCGAATCGACAATCTCGAAGCACGGCACGACCCATTGGCTGGCGGCCAGCACGTCTTCGGCGCTGATGCCCGGGCCTTGCAGGTCTTCACCGAGGATGAAGGCGATTTCGCCTTCGGCCCGCGGCTGGATCAGGTTGTAGAGGGCCAGGCTGACATCGCAGCCGTCCTCGACCTGCATGGCGTTGGTGAGGAAGCCGAAATCCGGTTGGTGGACATCGAGCATTTCCTGCACGGCGCGGCTGGTGACCCCGATTTTCTTGCCGATCACTTGCTCGCCGAGGGCTTCGCGGCGTTGCAGGAAGTGCAGGGAAATCCGGTAGGCCTGCTCCAGGGTGATCTGCGGATAACGGCGGGTCAGGGGGGCCAGCGTCTGCCGGCTGCGCAGGGCGTTGAACAGTTCGTCACCGAGCGCGGTGATCAAATGGGCGTCCATGGCGAGGGCTCCAGTGGGGTGGGAGAAAAAAAAGGCCCGCCCCGACATCATCAGGGGCGAGCCCAAAGGAGTGGTTCAGCCGGGCCACACCGACGAGTCGGCACCGCCATCGACATCGATGATCTTGCCGGTCACCCAGGCCGAAGCGGGGCTGGCCAGGTACAGCGCGGCGGCGGCGATGTCCTGCGGGGTGCCCAGGCATTTGAGCGGGGTGTTGGCTTCCATGGCCTCGCGCATGGCGGTGGGCATCACGCCGTTCAGTGCTTCGGTGAGGGTCGGGCCGGGGGCGACGGCGTTGACGCGGATCTGCGGCGCGAAGTCCTGGGCCAGCAAGCGGGTCAAGTGGCTGAGGGCCGCCTTGGCTGTACCGTAGGCGCTGAAATGGCGTTGGGCATAACGCGCCGCCACCGAGCTGATATTGATGATGTTGCCGCCACCGGCCTCGCGCATCAGCGGCACGCACAACTGGCAGAAGTCGTAGCTGGTGGTCACGTTGAAATTCAGCACCTGGGCGAACTGCTCAGGGGTCATTGCCAGCGGATCGTTGGGACCGCCGCCGCCTGCGTTGTTGACCAGATGCGTGATGCGGCCCATTTGCTCGACGCTGTGGCGCACCAGTGCCTGGCGTTGCCCGGCATCGTTGACGTCACAGGCGATGGCCAGCGCGCGCCGGCCCAGGCCGCGAACCTCCTCGGCCACGGCCTCTACCTCGTCCAGCGAACGCGCCGAGCACACCACATCGGCGCCGGCTTCGGCATACGCCAGGGCAATCGCCCGCCCGATACCCCGGCCGCTGCCGGTGACGATGGCGACGCTGCCGTGCATCTGGAAACGCTGCAAAATACTCATGGGCCCTTGCTCCGTGGGGTCGATTGTCGATGGATTGAATATCGCCGCAACGGCCGTGGCCAGCATCGTCTCAATGGACTAGCGGGCGGTGTGTGCATATCCATTCCTGCGGTAACGGCCACCCAGGGTTTCGCCCTTTGTAGGAGCGAGCTTGCTCGCGATGGAGGTTAACGATGACGCGGGCAGCCTGACACCCCGCGGTGTTCTCAGGTTTTTCGCGAGCAAGCTCGCTCCTACAAGTGACCCGCCGTCAGGGCGCAACCATGAGCCGTCGTTACCGAAGAAACGGATATACCCGCCAAACCCCGATACCCAACCCCACCCCTAGTCCGCTTTGACGATGAAGGATTACCCGCTCGATCCGATGATCCGTCTCAACTCGCGCAGTGGCGCAGTGAGATCGGGAGAATTGAGTGATGCACAGCATGCGAGAAAAGACCCAGGACGAACATGATCTGCTGGAACGTGCACGCAGCCTGGTGCCGGCACTCAAGGCGCGCACGGCGCAGGCCGACAAGGACTTGAAGGTGCCGGTGGAGAGCGTCCTCGAGTTGCAGTCCGCCGGCTTGTTGCGGGCCTTGCAGCCAAGGGCGTTCGGCGGTTATGAAGTGGATCCGCGGACCTTCTTCGAAATCCAGACCATCCTCGCCGAGGGTTGCATGTCCACGGCGTGGATCTACGGCGTGATGGGGGTTCACCCCTGGCAACTGGCGCGTTACCCGATCGAAGCGCAGCGCGAAGTCTGGGCCGATGACCACAATGCGCTGATCTGCTCGACCTACATGCCGGCGGCCAAGGTCACGGTGGTTGAAGGTGGTTACCGCATCAGCGGGCGCTGGGGTTTCTCCAGCGGCAGCGAACACTGCCAATGGGTGTTCCTGGGGGGCATCCTGCCGCCCGATGGCGACATGCCCGCCGAGCACGGCACCTTCCTGCTGCCGCTCAGCGACTATCAGATCGAACGCAACTGGGACGTGCTGGGCCTGCGCGGCACCGGCAGCCATGACATCGTGGTCGAGGATGTATTCGTCCCGGCCCATCGCGTGCAACGCACCAACAACTGCACCCTCGAAGCGACTCCCGGGCGTCTGGTCAACACCAATCCGATCTACGCGATCCCGTTCGCCCAGGTGTTCTCCCGCGCCGTCTCGACCTCGGCCCTCGGTGCCCTGCAGGGCGCGATCAACGAGTTCCGAGACAACGCCGCCAAACACATCGGCAAGCACGGCGCCCGGACCGCTGACGATCCGGTGGCGCAAACCGCCGTGGCCGAAGCGATGATCACCGTCGACAGCCTGCGCCTGGTGCTCGAGCGAAACTATGACCACCTGATGAGTCTGGCACGTGCCGGCGAGTACCCGGACACCGAGACCCGCCTGCTGTATCGCTACCAGTCGGCCTATGTGACCAACATCTGCGCCGAACGGGCCAACGACCTGCTGCGCAGCATGGCCGCCTCCGGCCTGTACAACACAAACCCGGTGGCGCGGCTGTTCCGCGACCTGCACCAGGCCCGCGGGCACATCGCCAACAACTACATGGCCTACGGGCGCAGCTACGGCGCGGTGCTGCTCGGCCTACCCAACCCGGACCCTTACGTCTGAGGCCATGGCGAGCGTTTCGACACCCCTGGTTTACACCTGTCCGTGCTGCACGGCCAGGTGGTCATGAGTAGCTGACCTATGAACAATTATCTTGCCCTGCGCGTGGCCCGCGTGATCGAGGAAACCGCCGATGCGCGTTCCCTGGTGTTCGACGTGCCGGAGCACCTGGGCGAACGTTTTCGCTATCAACCAGGCCAGTTCCTGACCTTGCGCGTGCCTTTCGAGGACGGCTGGCTGCCCCGTTGTTATTCATTGTCCAGCACGCCGTTGCTGGATGAGCCGTTGCGGGTAACGGTCAAGCGCGTGCACGAGGGCCGCGCCTCGAACTGGCTGTGCGGCGAGTTGCAGGCCGGCCAGACCCTGGAGGTGCTGCCACCGGCCGGGGTGTTCGTGCCGCGCAGTCTCGACGGCGACTTGCTGCTGTTTGGCGGCGGCAGTGGCGTGACCCCGGTGCTGTCGATCCTGCGTTCGGCGTTGCTCGCGGGAACTGGTCGGGTGCTGCTGATCTATGCCAACCGCGATGAGTCCTCGGTGATTTTCAAGGACGAACTCCGCCAGCTGGCCAGCGCTCATCCGCAACGCCTGCAGATCGTCCATTGGCTCGATTCGGTGCAGGGCATCCCGAGCGTCGGGCAACTGGCGGAGCTGGCGCGGCCGTTCATCGATGCTCAGGCATTCATCTGTGGCCCTGGCCCGTTCATGGACGCGGCGGTCAGCGCGCTCAAGGGCCTGGGCATGCCGGATCGCCGGGTGCACGTCGAGCGCTTTGTCTCGCTGCCCGGTGAAGGCGAGCTGCCGCTGGCGACCAGCAGCGAAGCGGCCGTGGCCGCGCAATTGGCGGTGCGCCTGGACGGAGAAGACCACCAACTGGCCTGCGACAGCGGCGAGACCGTGCTGGCCGCCATGGAGCGTGCCGGCCTAAACCCGCCCAGCGCCTGCCGAGTCGGTGGCTGCGCCTCGTGCATGTGCACCCTGGTAAGCGGCGAGGTCGAGCTGCTGCACAACGATGCACTGGACGCGGGCGACCTGGCCGAAGGCTGGATCCTGGCCTGCCAGGCGGTGCCCACCAGCGCGCAACTGCGTATCCGCTTTCCCGATTGATGCCTTCAATTATGCCCAGCGCGAGCCCACGATGAATCAGAGCCTGAACCTTGCCGCGCCCCTGAGCGCCGCCCCTGCCACCCTTGCCCAATTGGTCTTCAGCAGTGCCGAACGTTTTGCCGGGCGCACGGCCATCGAGGACAACGGCCAATGCATCGACTACGCCGAGCTGCCCGAGCGCGTCATGGGCTTTGCCCGGGGTTTGCTGGCCCTGGGCATCCAGGCCGGCGACCGGATTGGCATCTGGGCGCCGAACAGCGGCGACTGGATCCTCGCGGCGCTGGGCATCCAGTGCGCCGGGGCGGTGCTGGTACCGATCAACACGCGCATGAAGGGCCTTGAGGCCGCCGATGTGCTGGAGCGCAGCGGCTGCCGAGTATTGTTTGTCCAGCAGCGTTTTCTCGACGTGGACTACCCGGCGTTGCTCGCGCCCCATCGGCCGGCCAGCCTCGAACACCTGGTGCTGCTCGATGGCGACACCCCCGGGTTGCCTTCGGACCTGAGCCTTGCCCAGTTCCTGCTCGGCGCGGCGACCATCGATGCAGACAGCGCCAGGCGCCGGGCCATGGAGATCAAGCCCGAGGCCATGTGCGACCTGTTGTTCACCTCCGGCACCACCGGCAAACCCAAGGGCGTGATGAGCGGCCATGGCCAGAACCTGCGGGCCTTCACCGAATACGTCAAGGTCATCGGCCTGCTGCCGGAAGATCGCTACCTGATCGTCAACCCGTTCTTCCATGCGTTCGGCTACAAGGCCGGCTGGCTGACCTGCCTGATCGGCGGAGCGGCCATCCTGCCCCATGCGGTGTTCGACGCCGAGCAGGTGTTCCAGCGCATCGCCCGAGAACGCATCAGCGTGCTGCCCGGTGCTCCGACCCTGTATCTCTCGCTGCTGGCCCATCCGCAGCTGCAGCAGACCGACCTGTCGAGCCTGCGCATCGCGGTGACCGGTTCGGCGAGCATCCCGCCGAGCCTGATCGAGCGCATGCGCAACGAGCTGGGGTTCGCCGTGGTGACCACCGCCTACGGCCTGACCGAATGCGGCGGGCTGGCGACGATATGCGATCCCCAAGACTCGGCGAAGGTTATTGCCGGCACCAGCGGACGGCCGATCGCCGGCACCGAAGTGAGCATCCGCGACCCGCACAACCAGGTGCTGGAGGCCGGGCAGACCGGCGAGATCTGCCTGCGCGGGTTCCACATCATGCAGGGTTATTTCCAGAACCCCGAAGCGACCCGCGAAGCCATCGACGCCGAAGGCTGGCTGCATACCGGCGACGTCGGGCGACTGGACGAGGCGGGCAATCTGATCATCACCGACCGCCTCAAGGACATGTACATCGTCGGCGGCTTCAACTGCTACCCGGCGGAAATCGAAGCCGCGCTGATCAGACACCCGGCCATTGCCCAGGTGGCGGTGATCGGCATCGCCGATGAGCGCATGGGCGAGGTCGGCTGTGCCTGTGTGGTGCTGCGTGAAGGGCGGCAACTCGACGAGGCGCAACTGATCGCCTGGAGCCGGGAGCAAATGGCCAATTACAAGGTGCCGCGCCAGGTGCGTTTCTTCGACGCCTTGCCACTTAATCCGTCGAGCAAGGTGGCGAAGAACGAACTGCGCGCGGCGCTGGCCAACAGCGTTCCGGCGTAAGGCGCAGCCATCTCGCCAACACGAAAAAAACAACAACAAAAGGAGAGGAGCATGTTCACGGGAAATACTGTCGCGCGCCATTCGCGGAACCTGAGCGGTGGCCGCTGCCTGTTGGCAACGGCCATCACCATCGCCAGCGCCACGGCCAGCGCCGCACCGAGTATCGAACTGGGGGAGAACACCACCCTGGATTCGTCGCTGACGGTCAACTACACCGCCTCCATGCGCACTGCCAAGCAGGCCAGTCAATACCTCAACGACCCGAACAACGACGACGGCACACGCAACTTCAAGCGCGGCTCGCTGATCAACAACCGCCTGAGCCTGTTCGGCGAGTTGCAACTTCGGCACGACAACCTGGGGGCGGTGCTGCGCGGCAGTCAGTTCTACGACGATGTCTACAACCAGAAGAATGCCAACGACTCGCCGGAAACGGTGAACAAGACCGGCCACAACGACGGCTTCAGCGACGAGACCCGGCGCATGAGCGGCAGCGCGGCGCGACTGCTCGATGCGTATGTGTACGGCAACTTCGAGCTCGGCGAGACCCAGTACCTGTCGCTCAAGGCCGGGCGGCACCTGGTGGCCTGGGGCGAGAGCCTGTTCTGGGCCAACATCAGCCAGGGCCAGGCCCCGGTGGATGCGACCAAGTTCAACGTGCCGGGCACCGAGGCCAAGGACTCGTACCTGCCCGTGGGGCAGGTGTCCGGATCATGGTCGCTGAATGAAGACCTGGCGCTGGTGGGCTACTACCAGTACGAGTGGGAAAAGACCCAGCTCAATCCAGTGGGCGATTATTTCGGCAGCGACACCTTCGGTCCCGGCGCCGAGTTTTTCCGTCTGGGTGCCGGCCAGGTCGACCGTCTGCCCAACGGCCTGGCAGTCGGCTACGCCGGTGAGAAAGACGCCAAGGACAGCGGCCAATGGGGCCTGGGTGTGCGCTACCGGATCACCGAGAACACCGAAGTCGGGCTGTTTCATTACCGCTATAACGAGCGCGTCGGCTCGCTGTTCTTCGACTTCACCGGCACCACCCAATACTCCTCGCTCAAGGGCATCGGGCATGACGGCACTGCGCCGTCCTATCGCCTGGGCTACTTCGAAGACGTCAAGCTGACGGGTGTCAGCTTCAGCTCCAAGGTCGGCGATTCGGTGCAGTACGCCGGTGACCTGAGCTATCGCGATGGCGCCTCGGTCTACCTCAACAATGGCGCGCCGACCACTGGGCAGATCTGGCAGGGCAACCTCAACGCCTCGTACATCCTCGGCCCCAGCCTGCTCGCCCAGCAGACCACCTTCATGGGTGAAGTGGTGCATCAACACATCGACGGAGTGGACAGCCTGACGATCACCGGCGGCGGAGTCGGCGTGGATGGCACCTTCGACCAGTTCGAATCGAAGACCCAGACCCGTGGCTCGACCCTGCTGGGCGTCGGCGCCTACATGGACTACCCGTCCATCGCCACGGGCCTGGACCTGAACACCAAGGTAGTGTGGACGCAGAACGTCGACGGCAGCGCCTACCAGGGCCTGGGGCGCGACGAGAAGCGCCTGACCGTGGGTGGCGACTTCAAGTACCTGGGCAACTTCCAGGTCGGCATGACCTATGTCGCCTACCTGAGCTCGCCGGACGTCGCCCAGGGCCGCTTGCTGGCCGACCGCGACTACCTGTCGTTCAACGCCAAGTACACCTTCTGATGATCATGGCTGCGTCGCGATCCGGTGCCGCAGTCGTTCGCTTTTAGCCTGATAACAATAAAGAGAGGCCTGTCATGAATCCTCGTCCGACGCCATCACCGTTCAGCCCGATCGCAATTGGTCCGTTGACCCTGAAAAACCGTTTCATCAAGGCCGCCACCAACGAGGGCATGAGTGCCCAGGGCGTGCCGTCCAAACAACTGGTCAAGCTGCACTCGGCCCTGGTCGCAGGCGGCACCGCCCTGACCACTGTGGCCTATTGCGCGGTGAGCAGCGATGGTCGCACCTTGCCCAACCAGTTGACCCTCAGCCAATCCAGCCTGCCGCACTTCAAGGCCCTGACCGACGGGGTGCATCAGGCCGGTGGCCTGGCCAGCGCACAGATCACCCATGGTGGTTGCTTCACCTTCATCCGCGAACGCTCGACCAAGCGCCCACTGTCAGCCAGCGGCGGCTTCAACAAGATCGGCTTGATGAGCGGCATGTTCCTCAAGCAGGCGATGAACGAAGACGACATGCGACAAGTGGTGCGCGACTTCGCCCAAGGCGCACGCCTGGCGCGTCAGGCGGGTTTCGATGCCGTGGAGATCCACATGGGCCACGGCTACCTGCTCAGTCAGTTCATTTCGCCGATGTATAACAAGCGTCGCGACCAATACGGCGGCAACCTGGAAAACCGCCTGCGCTTTCCGCGTCGGGTGTTGCGAGCGGTGCTGGATGCAGTCGGCAAGGAGATGGCGGTCATCTGCAAATACAGCGTGACCGAAGGCGTGCGCGCCGGTAACAGCGCCGAAGACGGCGCGCAGATCGCACGCATGCTGGAAGAGGAGGGCGCGCACCTGCTGGTGCTCAGCGCGGGGATGAATGCCGAGTCGATCACCACCATGTTCGGTTCCTCCTTCCCCAAGGAAAACCGCGTGCAGCAGAAGAACAAGATCATCGCCCTGGCCATGGCTATCCAGCGTCGCAAGGAGCCGACCGTGGAATTCCGCGAGCTGTATCTGCTGGAACATGCACGCAAGGTACGTGCGGCGGTGAAAATGCCGTTGGCCTATCTGGGCGGTGCCAAGAGCCTGGCGAGCATCGAGAAAATCATGGCCGAGGGATTTGACCTGGTCGCCATGGGTCGGGTATTGCTGGCCGAAAACGACTACGTCAACAAACTCGCCACTGGCGCCAGCCGCGACTCGATCTGCACCGCCTGCAACCGCTGCGTGGCCATGATGTATACCCCCGGCGGCACCTCCTGCGTACTGGGTAAGCCCGGCGACGCAGTGTTGAACAGCCAGAAGGCGGCAGGGTAACAGATACACCAGGGTTTGGTTTGCCTGTGGGAGCCGGCTTGCTGGCGATGCGATGGTGGCCGTTACGCCGTCATCGCTGGCAAGCCAGCTCCCACAGGTTTTGCGGGGGTATGTTGGGTTCGTGGTGTGACTCACATCTGTAGGAGCCGGCTTGCTGGCGATGCGGTGGTGGCCGTTATGCCGTCATCGCTGGCAAGCCAGCTCCTACAGGATTGCGGGTGTACGCGGATTGTTGGCGGTACGAAAATCTGTAGGAGCCGGCTTGCTGGCGATGCGGTGGTGGCCGTTACGCCGTCATCGCTGGCAAGCCAGCTCCTACAGGTTTTGCGGGGGTATGTTGGGTTCGTGGTGTGACACACATCTGTAGGAGCCGGCTTGCTGGCGATGCGGTGGGGGCCGTTATGCCGTCATCGCTGGCAAGCCAGCTCCTACAGGTTTTGTGGGGGTATGTCGGGTTTGTGGTGTGACACACATCTGTAGGAGCCCGCTTGCCGGCGATGGCGGTGGTGACGCTTATGCCACCATCGCTGGCAAGCCTCGCACAACGCGTCGCCGGTTCAACCGTGCTGCAGAAACTCAATGCAGCTACGGTTGAACAATTCCCGATGCTCCACCTGAACCCAATGCCCACACCGGTTGAGCACGATGAACCGCGCATTCGGTGCGCCGTCGATGATGCGCTGGGCGCCACTGATTGGGTTGAAGTGGTCGTTGCTGCCCCAGAAGCCAAGGATCGGGCACTGGATCTCGCCCAGGCGCGCTTCCATGTTCGGCACCATCATCGTGCTGAACAGGTTCTTCGGCTGTGTCACCGCCACCGCCACGCGTTCCTGCAGCAGGCTTTCCGGCAGGATCGACGCATCGAACAACTGCAAGCTCATCATGCTGCGCATCTCCTCCATGCCGATGGGGCCGGCGCTGAACAGGCTGACCATGCGCACGATGCCCTCCATCTTGAAGTAGGTCTCGCGCTCCTCGACACCACCCGGTGCCAGCAGGATCAGGCTCTGGGCAAGTTGTGGAAGGCGCAGGGCCAGGCCCAAGGCGATCGCGCCGCCCAGCGAATTGCCCAGCAGCGTGCAACGCCGCACACCGACGGACTCCAAAAACGCCGCCACGCAGTCGACGAAGAAGTCCAGGTTGTACTGCACGTCCTCGGGTTTGTCCGAACGGCCGAAACCCGGCAGGTCGAGCACGATATTGCGATAGCCGGCAGCGACCAATTGCGGGTAGTTGCCCTTGAAGTTGCTGAAGCCACTGGCGCCCGGCCCGCTGCCGTGCAGCCACAGCACCACGGGGCCGGCGCCCTCATCCAGATAGTGCAGGCGCAGGCCGTTGGGCAGGGTCGCGTAATGGCCGACGGGCAGGGGCAGGTCTACGGGTTGGTTCATGGGGTTCTCCATTGTCTGCGGATTCATGAGGCACAACCGCACCAGGCGCTGCGGCAGATTGCTGCAGTGAATTGAAGGGGAATACAGCGCCTGGCGTGGTGCGCGCTAGCGAATGCTGGGCGCTGACGCCGTCATTTACATCGTCCGTTCAGACCACGCGGCGCTAGTCCCATCGGACGATGTGGGCCGAGGCCCTGGCCGCTAATCATGCAAGTGACGGCTCCATTACAGCGGGCCGCAGCGTATTCGCACACTTGGAGATTGCTATGAAGTTACTCGATAAAGTGGCCTTCGTGACCGGTGCCGCCCAAGGCATGGGCCAGGCCATCGTGCGTGGTTTTGTCGCCGAAGGCGCGAAGGTGGTGGCTGTTGACCTGCACCAGGCGGCCCTGGCCGAGAGCCTGGCAGACTTGGGCGACAAGGTGCTCGCCCTGGCCTGCAACGTCGGTGACGGCGCCTCCGTGGCCGATGCCATGGGGCAGGCCGAGGAGCACTTCGGTGGCCTCGACATCCTGGTCAACAACGCCGGCGTGGGCGGGCTGGACAGCTTTCTCGAAACCACGGACGAGAGCTGGGCGCGGGTGATCGGTGTGAACCTGGGCGGCACCTTCCTGTGCTGCCGTGAAGGCGCCAAATTGATGGTCAAGGGTGGCCGCAAGGGCGCGATCATCAACCTCTCCAGCACCGCCGCGCTGACCGGCGAAGGCCCGAGCCACTACTGCGCCTCGAAAGCCGGGGTCATGGGCCTGACCCGTTCGATCGCCCGTGAACTGGCCGCCTGCGGCATCCGCGTCAACACCCTGGTACCAGGGCCGACCAACACCCCGATGATGGCCGGCATTCCCGATGACTACATGCAGGCGCTGCTGAAAAACGTGCCCCTGGGCCGTATGTGCGAGACCGACGAGATCGCCAGGGTCGCGGTGTTCCTGGCTAGCGAAGACGCCAGTTTCATGACCGGGCAGAACATCGCCGTCAACGGCGGCATGGCCTTTATCTGATCAGGGAGTCACTCATGAGCAAGCGTCTACAAGGAAAAATCGCCTTCGTCACCGGCGCCGGTTCCGGCATCGGCGAAGCCACTGCGCTGCGGTTCGCCGAAGAGGGCGCCACGGTGGTGCTGTGCGGGCGGCGCATTGAGCCGCTGCAAGGCGTGCAGGAGAAAATCCGTGCCCAAGGCGGGCAGGCCGAGATTGCCGTGGCCGACGTCAGCGATGAACAGGCCTACGTCGGTGCGCTGCAAGCCACCGCGCAACGTCACGGTCGCCTGGACATCCTGGTCAACAACGCGATGGCCTACACCTGGGGCGGTATCGACAGCATGACCACCGCCGACTGGCACGCCAACTTTGGCACCACCGTCGACGGCACCTTCTGGGGCACCCGCACCGCGATGCAGTTGATGAAAGCCCAGGGCGGCGGTTCGATCGTCAACATCGCGTCGATCTGCGGCCTGTTCGGCACGGCCTGGATGGCCGGTTACTCGGCGGCCAAGGCGGCGGTGATCAACTTCAGCCGGGCGGCGGCCAGCGAAGGCGCACCGCACAACATCCGCTGCAACGTGATCATTCCCGGGGTGGTCGACACCCCGGCCACGGCCGGCATGCTGGCCGACGCCAAGACCCGCAGCAACACCGAAAAAGTCATCCCGATGAAACGGGTCGGCCTGCCGGTGGAGCTGGCCAACGCCATCGTGTTCCTGGCCAGCGACGAGGCTTCGTATGTCACCGGTGCCAGCCTGGCGGTGGACGGCGGACGCGGTTCGGACCTGTACACGGTGCTCGACTGATGAGCCAGGACGCCAACGCTTTACTTGAGCGCATCGATCGCCTGGAGTCGCTGGACGCGATCCGCCAACTGGCCGGCAAGTACGCCCTGGCCCTGGACATGCGCGACATGGATGCCATGGCCAACTGCTTCGCCCCGGATGTGCGCGTGGGTCGCGACAAGAGCGGTCGTGTGCACCTCAAGGCATGGCTGGACGAAACCATGCGCAAGCAGTTCCATGGCACCTCCCATCACCTGGGGCAGCACATCATCGAGTTCAGCGATGCCGATCACGCCACCGGCGTGGTCTATTCGAAGAACGAACATGAGACCGGTCCCGAGTGGGTGATCATGCAGATGCTGTACTGGGACGACTACGAACGGATCGACGGGCGCTGGTGTTTCCGTCGCCGCTTACCGTGCTACTGGTACGCGACCGACCTCAACAAACCACCGATCGGCGGCCTGAAAATGCGCTGGCCAGGGCGCGAGCCGTACGCCGGCAGCTTCCACGAGCTGTTTCCGTCCTGGGATGCCTTCTGGGCGCAACGCCCGGACAAGGACGCCCTGCCGCAAATCGCCGAACCCGCACCGCTGGAGGGCTTCCTCAAGACCCTGCGCCGCGGGGCGGATGACCCGAAGATTCGCGTGCGCTGAACGGCAGCGAAGGCGTCCGTCCTGGCAACTCATGTGTTGCCTGACCCGGCGCTTTCGCTGCGATGCGGCGACCCGACAAGCCAGCTCCTACAGTGGGCGTCCATCCTGCCCGCCAATGTGGCATCTGCCCACGCCTTCGCCTGCTTAGTCTCAACGGACGATGAAGCCTCGGCCAGTGCTTCGCACAATGCTCCCCACAAAAGTCATTCAGCCAACGAGGACCCAGGCATGATCGACATTCGCGGTTTGAGCTATTTCGTCTCGCAGATCGAAAACCTCAGTCATTGGCAGCGTTACGCCGAAGACGTGCTCGGCATGCAAGTGAACCCGGCGCCGGGCGGTGGCTTGTACGTGAAAATGGACGAGCGTCCGTTTCGCATGCTGATCGTCGAAGGCAGCGAGGCGCGTTACCTGGCCTCTGGCTGGGAGTTGGCCAACGAGACAGCCTTCACGGCCGCCCTCGAGCACCTGAGCGCTGCCGGCATCGAATGGCAGCCAGGCTCCGCCACCGAGATCGAGCAGCGCGGCGTCCAGGCGCTGGTCAAGGTGACCGACCCGTCGGGCAACTGCCATGAGCTGAGCTGGGGCCATCGCTCCGACTGCCTGCCGTTCGTGTCGCCCCAGGGCGTGCCGCGTTTCATCACCGGCGACATGGGCCTGGGCCACACCGTGCTGCCGGCGCCGAACTTCGACGCCACCCTGGCGTTCGCCAAGGATGTGCTCGGCTTCGAGTTGTCGGACATTTTCAACTTCCGTCCCGACCCTTCGGTAGCACCGATCCGCATTCACTTCCTGCATTGCCAGAACGCTCGCCACCACAGCCTGGCACTGGCCGAGTACCCGGTGCCGTCCGGTTGCGTGCACGTGATGGTCGAGGTCGACTCGATGACCGAAGTCGGCCGCGCCCACGACCGTCTGCACGCCCATGCGGTGAACCTGTCGGCCACCCTCGGCCAGCACCTCAACGACCGCATGACCAGTTTTTACATGAAGACACCGTCCGGCTTCGATCTGGAGTACGGCTTTGGCGGGTTGCTAGTCGACTGGGCCGAGCATTCGGCTTTCGAGTTCACCCGCGTGAGCATTTGGGGGCACGACTTTTCGGTCGGCCAACACTAAGGAATTGTCATGATGAACAAACAACTGACAGCGGCCGATGCGGTTGCTCAATTGCGCGATGGCATGACCATCGGTTTCGGCGGCTGGGGCCCGCGGCGCAAGCCGATGGCGATCGTGCGCGAGATCCTGCGCTCACCGGTGAAGGACCTGACCGTGGTCGCCTACGGCGGTCCGGAAGTGGGCATGCTGTGCGCCGCCGGCAAGGTCAAAAAACTGGTGTTCGGCTTCGCCACCCTCGATGCCATTCCGCTGGAACCCTACTACCGCAAGGCCCGCGAAGCCGGCGAGCTGGAGTTGATGGAGCTCGACGAAGGCATGTTCCAGTGGGGCCTGCGCGCCGCCGGCATGCGTTTGCCGTTCCTGCCCACCCGTTGCGGCCTGGCCACCGACGTGACGCGCCTGAACCCGGCACTCAAGACCATCCAGTCGCCCTACGCCGATGGCGAGGTGCTGCTGGCGATGCCGGCGCTCAACCTCGATGTGGCGTTCCTGCACGTCAATGTCGCCGACCGCCTGGGCAACTGCCTTGTGACCGGGCCGGACCCGTATTTCGATCATCTGTTCGCCCGCGCCGCCCAGCAGTGCTTTGTCTCGTGCGAACGCCTGGAAGACCGCCTTGCGCTGAACGCCGAGCAGGCCCGTTTCAACACCTTCGAGCGCTATCTGGTCAGCGGCGTGGTGCATGCACCTCTGGGTGCGCATCCGACGCTCTGCGCCCCTGACTACGGCTGGGACATGAAGCACCTGAAGGGCTATGTCGCCAGCAGCCAGGCGGAAAACGGCTGGCAGGACTATGTGCAGACCTGGATCGCCGGTGGCGAGCAGGCCTATCAGGCACAGAACGGCGGTGCCGACTCCATGGGCGCCTTGCCCCTTCCCGTGTTCTGAGGATTATCGACCATGTCTGCAACCTGTGATTTCACCCTGGCTGAACTGATGATCGTCGCCGCCTCCGAGGCCTGGCGTGGCAATGGCGAGGTGATTGCCTCGGGCCTGGGCGTGATCCCGCGCCTGGGCGCCAGCCTGGCCAAACTGACCCACAGCCCGGAACTGTTGATGACCGACAGCGAGGCGTTCCTGGTCGAAGAACCGATCCCGCTGGGCCCGCGTGGCGACTACGTTGCGCGTTATTCGGGTTACATGTCGTTCGAACGAGTATTCGAATGCGTTTGGGGCGGGCGCCGTCACGCAATGATCGGGCCGACCCAGATCGACCGCTGGGGCCAGACCAACCTGTCCTGCGTCGGCGACTATCAAAAGCCCAAGACGGCGATCCTCGGCGTGCGCGGCCTGCCAGGCAACAGCATCAACCACCTCAACTCGTTCTTCGTGCCCAGCCATAACAGCCGGGTGTTCGTCAGCGGCGAAGTGGACATGATCTCCGGTGTCGGCTTCAAGGCCGAGCGCTGGCCCGAAGGCGCGCGTCGCGACCTGATGGACATCCGTTGCGTGGTCAGCGACCTCTGCGTCCTCGATTTCGATGGCCCGGACCGTGCGGTGCAGGTGCGCTCGTTGCACCCCGGCGTGACTTTCGAACAGGTCCAGGACAACACCGGCTTCCCGTTGCTCAAGTCGGCGCAATTGCGCGAGACCGCGCACCCCACTCAAGAGCAGTTGGCGCTGATCCGCCGACTCGACCCCCACGATTACCGCGCCACGGCGATCAAGGGCAACCCGCCCGGCATCCGTACGGCCTGAGGCAAGGACAGCGACCATGCACAGCAGCGACAGTGAATTCATCGTCCGCCAGGACAACGCCGTCTACGAGACGGACACCCCGGTGCTGTACAGCGTGGGCGAGGGTATTGCCACGCTGACGCTGAACCGGCCGACCTTCAACAACGCGCAAAACTCGCAGATGACCTACGCCCTGGACGACTTTTTTCGCCAGGCGGTGAACGACGACAGCGTCAAGGTCATCGTCCTGCGTGGCAACGGCAAGCACTTCTCGGCGGGCCACGATATCGGCACGCCGGGGCGCGATATCGACAAGCCGTTCGAGCGCGCACACCTGTGGTGGGACCACACCAACAAACCCGGTGGCGAGCAGCTGTATGCCCGCGAGCAGGAGGTGTACCTGGGCATGTGCCGACGCTGGCGCGAACTGCCCAAGCCGACCATCGCCATGGTCCATGGCGCGTGTATCGCAGGTGGCCTGATGCTGGCCTGGGTCTGCGACCTGATCGTCGCCAGTGACGACGCGTTCTTCCAGGACCCAGTGGTGCGCATGGGCATTCCGGGCGTGGAGTATTTCGCCCATCCCTATGAAATGAACCCGCGCATTGCCAAGGAATTCCTCTTCACCGGTGATCGCATGAGCGCCAACCGGGCCTGGCAGGTGGGCATGGTCAACCGCCTGGTGCCTCGTGATGAACTGGAGCAGGCCACCTATGCCCTGGCTGCCGGCATTGCCCGTCAGCCGCGCATGGGCCTGGCCCTGACCAAGCAGGCGATCAACCACGTCGAGGACCTGCAAGGCAAGCGCACGGCGATGGATGCGGTGTTCGCCTGGCACCACTTTGCCCATGCCCATAACGAGCTGTTGTCCGGCGACAAACTGGGCGGTTTCGACGCCAAGGGCATGGCCCGGGCCAACAAGCAGGCCGAGGATAAAAGCCAATGAACCGCTGGCTCGAAACGCCGCTGACCGAGGCCCTCGGTTGCCGTTATCCGATCGTGCAGACCGCCATGGGCTGGGTTGCCGACGCCAACCTGGTGATCGCCTCGACCCAGGCCGGGGGCTTCGGTTTCCTGGCCGGGGCGACCATTGCGGCTGCTGAACTGGAAGGCGAAATCCGCAAGGTGATCGACGCCACCGGTGGCAGCAATTTCGGTCTCAACTTCCATATGTTCCAGGACAACGCCACGCAGTGCGTCGACCTGGCGATCAAGTATCGGCTGCGCGCCGTGAGTTACGGGCGCGGTCCGGACAAGCAGACCATCGCGCGCTTCAAGGCGGCCAAGGTGCTGTGCATTCCCACCGTCGGTGCCTTGAAGCATGCGCTCAAGGCGGTGGAGCTGGGTGCCGACCTGATCACCATCCAGGGCGGCGAGGGCGGCGGCCATACCGGCGGCGTGCCCAGCTCGATCCTGCTGCCCCAGGTGTTGGCGGCCGTGAAGGTACCGGTGATCGCTGCCGGCGGATTCGCCACCGGCCGTGGCCTGGCCTCGGTGCTGGCCGCCGGTGGCGCCGGCATCGCCATGGGCACGCGGTTTCTCATGACCCGCGAATCGCCGACCCCGGCCGCGACCTTGGAACGCTACCTGAAGGTCAACGATCCGCAACGGGTGCGCGTGACCACGGCGGTGGATGGCATGCGCCACCGCATGATCGAAAACCGCTTCATCAATCACCTGGAGCAGGCGGGCCCCTTCGGTCGCCTGCGCATTGCCCTGGGCAGCGCCTGGCAGTGGAAGCAGCAGACCGGTATGAGCCTTGGGCACATGGCTTCTGTCTTCATCCGCGCGTTGCGTGAAGACCCGTCACAGCTGTCGCAAGTGGTGATGGCCGCCAACCAGCCGGTGCTGTTGCAGCGCTCGATGATCGACGGCGCCCCGGACGAGGGCATCCTGCCCAGCGGCCAGGTCGCGGCGGCCATCGGCGAGTTACTCAGTTGCCGCGAAGTCATCGAAGGCATCGCCAGCGAGGCCCAGCAGTGCCTGGACGCGCTCCTGGCCCGCAGCCAGACCCTCCCATCGAACCGTCCCGCCAGTATTGGAGAACCCCTGTGAACCAGGCATTTACCACACAACTCAATCAGGGGATCGCTGAACTCGTGATCGCCAAGCCACCGGTCAATGCCCTCGACAGCCAGCAATGGCACGCCCTGGCGCGGGAGATCGACGCCCTTGGGGCCAACCCCGAAGTGCGGGTGATCGTGATCCGCGCCGAAGGCCGGGGCTTTTGCGCCGGTGTCGACATCAAGGAGCTGGACCAGTACCCGGAGCGGATCGTCGAGGTCAACGCCGGTAACTACGCCACCTTCAAGGCCGTGCACCGCAACCCGGTGCCGGTGATTGTCGCGGTCCATGGTTTCGTCCTCGGCGGCGGCATCGGCATCACCGGTGCGGCGGACATCGTCGTCGCCTCTGACTGCGCGACCTTCGCCCTGCCGGAAGTCGACCGCGGCGCCATGGGCGGCGGTGCGCATCTGCAGCGCCTGTTCCCGGTGCAGAAAGTCCGCTACCTGTTCTTCACCGGCGACAGTATCGGCGCTCCAGAGGCGCTGCAATACGGCTTTATCGAGCGCGTCGTCAGCAAGGACCAGTTGCGCGAAACCGCCCTGGGCATCGCGGCGAAAATCGCCGAGAAGAGCCCGGCGATGATCCGCATCGCCAAGGAAGCCTTGAACGGCATCGAAGACGGCAACCTGGAAGACAAATACCGCTGGGAGCAGGGCTTCACCATGCAGGCCTACAGCAGCCCGGATTCTGCGGAAACGCGGCGGGCCTTCGTCGAAAAACGCGACGCCAAGTTCTGAGAGATCGCCATGGACCTGACTTACACCCCCAAGCAAAACGCCTTCCGCGCCGAAGTACGGGCCTGGCTGGCGGACAATCTGCCAAGTGAGCCCTTCGCCAGTTACGACAGTCGCGAAGGTTTTGAACAGCACCGCGCCTGGGAGGCCAAGCTGTTCGAGAGCCGTTGGTCGATGGTGATGTGGCCGGCCGAACTGGGCGGTCGCGGTAGCGACTTGATCGAGTGGCTGATCTTCGAGGAAGAGTATTACGGTGCAGGCGCACCGATGCGCATCAACCAGAACGGCCAGCTGTTACTCGGCCCGACCCTGATGGAGTTTGGCACCCAGGAGCAAAAGCAGCGTTTCTTGCCACGCATGGCCGAAAGCCTGGACATGTGGGCGCAAGGCTGGTCGGAGCCCAACGCCGGTTCCGACATGGCGGCGATCACCAGCAAGGCGGTACTCGACGGCGACCATTACGTGATCAACGGGCAGAAGACCTGGTCGAGCCGGGCGAACTTCGCCGACTGGCTGTTCGGCCTGTTCCGCAGCGAGCCGGGATCAACCCGTCATCACGGCCTGTCGTTCATCATGGTGCCGCTCAATACGCCGGGGGTGAGCATTCGCCCGATCAAGGCACTCAACGGCAAGGAAGCCTTCGCCGAGGTGTTTTTCGATGACGTTCGGGTCCCCGTGAACAACCTCATCGGTACCCAGGGGCAGGGCTGGCACGTGGCGATGGCCACCGCCGGCTTCGAGCGTGGTTTGCTGCTGCGTTCACCGGCGCGCTTCCAGTCCACGGCACGCAAGCTGGTCGAACTGTACAAGGCCCATCGCGTCAGTGCCGACCGCGACCCTGGTCTGCGCGATGCCGTGCTGGAGACCTGGATGTGCGCCGAGGCCTATGCGATGTCGGCTTACTACACCGTAGGACGCCTGAGCCGGGGCGAGCAGATCGGCGCCGAGTCGAGCATCAACAAGATCATCTGGTCGGAGCTCGACCTGAAGATGCACGAGACCGCCATGCGCATTCTCGGCACCCGTGGCGAGCTGGTCACAAAGGGCGCGTCAGCGGGCGATGCGGCGGGCTGGCTGGAAGGTTTTCTGTTTGCCCAGTCCGGGCCGATCTACGCCGGCACCAACGAAATCCAGCGCAACATCATCGCCGAGCGCATGCTCGGTTTGCCGAAATAAGGAACCGCCATGGACTTCACTTTCAACGATGACCAGTTGGCGTTCCGCGAAGCCATCAGTCGTTTCCTGATGACCGAAGCCGCGCCGGAGATGCTCCGGGAAATCTGGGAGACCGATGCCGGGCGCTCCCGGGACCTGCGCAACAAGATTGCCGGCCAGGGCCTCACCGCCTTGTCGGTGCCCGAGGCCGAAGGCGGCCTGGGCATGGACGATGTGACCTGGGCATTGATGACACAGGAGCTGGGCTACTACGCCATTCCCGACTCATTGGCCGACACCGCCTATGTCGCCACCGGCTTGCTCGCCGGTCTGCCTGCGGTGCATCCGGCGCGTGCCGACCTGCTGCCACGGATTGCCGACGGCAGCTTGCGGATGGCGATCAGTCATCCGGTCAATGCCTTGGTCAGCGATGCACAACTGGCCGAAGTGCTGATCCTCACCCACGGCGACGAGATCCATGTGGTGCCGCGCTGCGAAGTCAACGTGGACAACCACCTAAGTATCGATGCCTCACGCCGCCTGGGCCAAGTGACCTGGACTCCGTCGGCGCAGACCTGCATTGCCAGTGGCGAGCAGGGCCGTGCCTTGCTGGAGCGCATGCTGGACCGTGGTGCGCTGTCGGTGGCCGGGCAATTGCTGGGGCTGGCGCAGCGCATGCTCGACCTGTCGGTGGACTACGTGGCCCAGCGCAAACAGTTCGGCAAGCCGATCGGCAGTTTCCAGGCGGTCAAGCATCACCTGGCCGATGTCGCCCGTTATATCGAGCAGGCCAAGCCGGTGCTTTATCGCGCCGCCCATGCCCTGGCCCGGGGCGACGTCAACGCCGGTGTCCGGGTTTCTCAAGCACGCCTGGCGGCGAACGAGGCGAGCTGGATCGCCGCGCGCAAGGGCATCCAGGTGCACGGGGCGATGGGGTACACATGGGAAGTGGACCTGCAGATGTTCATGAAGCGCGCCTGGGCCCTCGATGCGTCCTGGGGCGACCGCGGCTTTCACAAAACCCGTGTCAGCGACTACCTGTTCGCCGACGCCACTGGCCTGGAGCCAGGGCATACTTTCGAGGAATGAGTCATGGCCCAGGCCTACATTGTTGATGCACTGCGCAGCCCCACCGGCAGGCGCAAGGGCTCTTTGAGCGAGATCCACGCGATAGACCTGGGCGCCCATGTGCTCAAGGCCCTGGTCGCGCGCAACGTGATCCCCGCGGAGGACTACGACGACGTGATATTCGGTTGCGTCGACACCATCGGTTCTCAGGCCGGCGACATCGCCCGTACCAGTTGGCTGGCCGCCGGCCTGCCGCTGACGGTGCCCGGAACCACCGTGGATCGCCAGTGCGGTTCGTCGCAACAGGCGCTGCATTTCGCCGCGCAGGCGGTGATGAGCGGCACCCAGGACGTGGTCGCGGTGGGCGGGGTGCAGACCATGACCCAGATCCCGATTTCCTCGGCGATGCTCGCCGGCCAGCCCCTGGGCTTTGCCGACCCGTTCTCGGGCAGCGTCGGCTGGCGGGCGCGGTTTGGCCTGCAGCCGGTCAACCAGTTCTATGCCGCGCAGCGGATTGCCGATCACTGGCAGATCAGCCGCGAGCAGATGGAAGCCTTTGCCCTGCAGAGCCACGAACGTGCCTTGGCGGCCATCGCCAGCGGCCGGTTCGCCCGGGAAATCGTCAGTTGCCAAGGGTTGGCGGTGGATGAAACGCCGCGCCACAGCAGCCTGGCGAAGATGGCCGAATTGCAACCGGTGGACCCGCAGTTCCCGTCGATCACCGCCGCCGTGTCCAGCCAGACCTGCGACGCTTCGGCAGCATTGCTGGTGGTGTCCGAGGCGGCACTCACACGCTACGACCTGACGCCACGGGCGCGGATTCATCACCTGACGGTGCTCGGCGACGATCCGATCTGGCACCTCACCGCACCGATTGCCGCCACCCGCCGGGCCCTGGCCAAGAGCGGCCTGAGCATGGCTGACATCGACCGGGTCGAGATCAACGAAGCTTTCGCCTCGGTGGTCATGGCCTGGGCCAAGGAGCTCGACTACGACCCGGCGCAAACCAACGTCAATGGCGGCGCGATTGCCCTGGGCCATCCGTTGGGCGCCACTGGCGCACGATTGATGACCACGCTGCTCAACGAACTGGAATGCAGTGGTGGTCGCTACGGCTTGCAAACCATGTGTGAGGGCGGCGGCCAGGCCAACGTGACCATCATCGAACGCTTGTAATTTTCCATGCGGGGGCCGCCACTTCGGGCGAGCAGCTACCCACTATTTTGAGGAGTCAAACATGGCTATCTGTGCAGACCGCACCGTGATCATCACCGGGGCCGGCGGCGGACTCGGTCGCGCCTACGCCCTGGCATTCGCCGCGCAAGGGGCCAATGTCGTGGTCAACGATATTCGCGCCGAGGCCGCGGAGGATGTGGCGGGGGAGATTCGCGCCAACGGTGGCCAGGCCATCGCCAACAACGACGACATAACCACCCTGGCCACGGCGCAGCGCATCGTCGATGCGGCACTGGCGGCGTTCGGCGAAGTGCATGTGCTGATCAATAACGCCGGCGTGTTGCGCGACCGCATGTTCATCAGCCTCAGTGAAGAGGACTGGGACATGGTCATGCGCGTGCACCTCAAGGGTCATTACTGCCTGGCCAACATCCTTGGTCGGCGCTGGCGCGACCTGGCCAAGGCCGGCACGCCGGTGGACGCGCGAATCATCAACACCAGCTCCGGCGCCGGGTTGCAAGGCTCGGTGGGGCAGTCCAATTATTCGGCGGCCAAGGGTGGCATTGCCTCGCTGACCCTGGTGCAAGCGGCGGAACTGGCGCGCTACGGCGTCACCGCCAACGCGCTGGCACCGGCCGCCCGCACTTCGATGACCGAGGGTGCGATGCCCGACGTAGTGAAAAAACCCGAGGACGGCAGCTTCGACGCCTGGGCCGCGGAAAACGTCGCGCCGTTGGTGGTCTGGTTGGGCAGCTCGGCCTCGGCCCACGTCAGCGGGCAGGTCTTCGAAAGCCAGGGTGGACGTATCTCCCTGGGCGAGGGCTGGCGCACGGGCGTCACCTGCGACAAGGGCGCGTTGTGGAAAGTCGAAGAGATCGGCGCGGCGGTGGACGCCATCCTTGCCGAAGCGCCGAAGCCACAGAAAGTCTGGGGAGGCTGAAACCCCGACCACTGGGGGAGCCGGCCTGCCGGCGATGGCGTCCTGACAGCCGACCCATCTCCCACGGCCGTACCCGATCCACTGTAGGAGCAGCCGGTCGACGCTCGATTGCTCGCGATGGAGGTCAACGATGACGCGAGGATCCTGACACCCCGCGCTGCTCTCAGGTTTTTCGCGAGCAAGCTCGCTCCTACAAGGGAACCCGGTCACCTGTAGGAGCAGCCGGTCGACGCTCGATTGCTGGCGATGGAGGTCAACGATGACGCGAGGATCCTGACACCCCGCGCTGCTCTCAGGTTTTTCGCCAGTAAGCTCGCTCCTACAGGGGGAACCCGGTCACCTGGAGCTGCCGCAGGCTGCGATCTTTTGATCTTCATACCCCATTTTGACGATGCGTCCGCATCGCTCCCTCCGTACAACTGCAGCGTATTGATTTCTTCGGAGGTAGACGCTGTGAAACAAGCCCCCCCTTATGTTCCCGGTCATCAATTGCTGGCCGGCAAGTCGGTGTTGATTACCGCGGCGGCAGGTGCCGGTATCGGTTATTCGGCGGCACGGCGCAGTGCTGAGGAAGGATGTCGGGCGCTGATGATTTCCGATGTGCATGCACGGCGGCTGGAGGAGGCTGTGGAGCGTCTCAAGGCCGAGACCGGGTTGCAGGCGATTTATGGCCAGCTGTGCAATGTCACCGTCGAAGACGAAGTCCAGGCCCTGGTGGCCGCGGCCGAAGAGGCGTTGGGCGGGGTTGATGTGCTGATCAACAACGCCGGCCTGGGTGGCCAGAAACGCGTGATGGAAATGAGCGACGAAGAGTGGTTGCGGGTGCTCGATGTGACTCTGACCGGCACCTTCCGCATGACCCGGGCGATGTTGCCGCACATGCAGCGCCGTGGCGTCGGGGCCATCGTCAATAACGCTTCGGTGCTCGGTTGGCGGGCGCAGAAGGAACAGGCCCATTACGCCGCCGCCAAGGCCGGGGTGATGGCGCTGACCCGCTGCAGCGCCCTGGAAGCCGCCGAGTTCGGCGTGCGCATCAACGCGGTGTCGCCATCGATTGCCCTGCACGATTTTCTCAAAAAAGCCTCCAGCGAAGAGTTGCTCGCCAGCCTGGCCGGGCGCGAGGCGTTTGGCCGCGCCGCCGAAGTCTGGGAGGTGGCCAACGTCATGATGTTCCTGGCCAGCGACTATGCCTCCTACATGGTCGGCGAAGTGCTGTCCGTCAGTTCACAACAAGCGTGAGGATGGGCACATGAGTCACGTATTCAACAGCGCCCAGGCGCTGCTTGCGGCCGAGGGCCTGGACCTGGGCCACACCGAATGGCTGACCATCAGCCAGCAACGCATCGACCTGTTCGCCGAAGCCACCAGCGATCACCAGTGGATTCATGTCGACCCGGTGCGCGCCGCCAGCGGCCCGTTCGGCTCCTGTATCGCTCACGGCTACCTGACCCAGTCCCTGGCCAATCTGTTCATGCCGCAGTTGCTGATCCTTGAAAACATGGCGATGGGCGTGAATTACGGCAGCGACCGGGTGCGTTTCCCGGCGCCGGTCAAGGTCGACTCGCGGGTGCGCGGCAGCGGCCAGATCCTGCGTGCCGAACAACTGGGCGACGCCGTGCAACTGGTGGTGCGCATGACCATGGAAGTGGAAGGCCAGGCTCGCCCCGGCTGCGTGATCGACACCATCAGCCGCTACACCTTCAATGCCATTTCCGAGTGAGTTAGCCATGGACCAGAATGAAGTCGTCATCGTCGCCACCGCCCGTACCGCGTTGGCCAAGTCGTTTCGCGGATCGTTCAACGATACTGAGGCCCCGGTGCTGGGCGGCCATGTGGTGCACGCGGTAGTCGAGCGCGCCGGCATCGAGCCTGCCGAGGTCGAGGATGTGATCATGGGCGCGTCGGTGCAGCAGGGCACCCAGGGTTTCAACATCGGTCGGCTCTGCGCCTACACCGGCGGTTTGCCGGACAGCGTGCCGGGCATGGCCGTGGATCGCATGTGCGCTTCGGGCCTGATGAGCATCGGCATGGCCGCCAAGGGCATCATGACCGGCGAGATGAACATCGCCATTGGCGGCGGTGTGGAGTCGCTGTCGCTGACCCAGACCAAACACAAGAACGCCTATCGCGCCCGTTCCGAAGCCGTACTGCAGGTGATGCCCAGCGCCTATATCCCGATGATCGAGACGGCCGAGATCGTCTCGCGTCGTTATGGCATCAGCCGCGCCGCCCAGGATGAATATTCGCTGCTTAGCCAGCTGCGCACCGCCGCCGCTCAGCGAGACGGCCTGTTCGACGATGAAATCGTCGGCCTGACCGTGGATAAACTGCTGTTCGCCGCCGATGGCCAGCCCAATGGCCATGAACGCGTGCAAGTGGTGAAAGACGAGTGCAACCGGCCCAATACGCGCCTGGAAGACCTGGCGGGCTTGAAAACGGTGTGGAAGGACGGCGCCTGGATCGAGCAGGGCGAGTACGTCACCGCCGGCAACGCTTCGCAATTCTCCGACGGCGCCGCGGCCAGCCTGCTGATGAGTCGCGCCGAGGCCAAGCGCCGCGGGCTGACGCCACTGGGCATCTACCGCGGCATTGCCGTGGGTGGCTGCGCGCCTGAGGAAATGGGCATCGGCCCGGTGATCGCCATTCCCAAGCTGCTCAAGCGCTTTGGCCTGGGCGTCAAGGACATCGGCCTGTGGGAGATCAACGAGGCCTTCGCCAGCCAGGTGCTGCATTGCCGCGATGCGCTGCAGATCCCGACAGATCGCCTGAACGTCAATGGCGGGGCGATTGCCATCGGTCACCCGTTCGGCATGTCCGGCGCGCGCATGGTCGGCCATGCCTTGCTCGAAGGGCGACGTCGCGGCGTGCGGTATGTGGTGATTGCCATGTGCATCGGTGGCGGCATGGGCGCCGCCGGCCTGTTCGAGTTGCCATGAAGCGAGCGGGGCAGCGCCGTCCGCTCGATTAAATCCATGGGGCCCGAGACTCGGGCCCCCTGCTGGGGAATGGTTATGCAAAGTTGTATGCCCAATGCACAGGTCCTGGCGCTCATGGGCCTGGAGTTGGCCGAGTACGAACGGATCATCGGCAACATCTACGATTCGGCGATGGATACCCGCAGCTTGAGCGACGCGTTGCGCGAGGTACGAGCGTTGTTCAAGGCCAATTTCGTCACTTTGATCCTGCGGGTCCAGGACGAGCCGCTGTTGTCGCCGATGGTGGTCGCCGGAGATGTCGAACTGGGCAAGGGCGGTATCAACCACTACGCCTACTACGCCAAATCCACCCTGTTCGACGGCTTGCCCACCGACACGGTGTTCACCGTCGACGAACTGATCAGCGACAGCGAATGGGCCAGCTCGGCGTTTTACCTGTTGTACTGTCAACCCTACGATTGCTACCACATGCTCGGAGCCGATATCCGCATGCCGGATGGCGGCACGGTGCGTTTCCGAATCAATCGACCACGGGCCCAGCCACGGTTCAGTGACGCCGAGCGGGCCATGTGTGCCATGTTGTTGCCCCACCTGCGCCGGGCCTTGCACATGTATTCGCTGCTCGACCGCAGCGAGTCGCTGGGCAGCCTTTATTCACAGACGATCAGCCGCCTGGCGGTGGCGACCATCGTGCTCGATGAGCACGGCACTGTGGTGCAACTCAATCCCGTGGCCCGGGAAATCCTCGACAGCCAGGACGGCCTCAAGGTTGTCGGTGGGCGGCTGGAAGCGACTTACCCCAGCGACAATCGGGAGTTGGCGCGGCTGGTGCGCAATGCCTTCCAGCGCGCCAGGCAGGGCGCCAGCAGAGGGGTGCAGGTGGCCGAGGCGACCTCGATTTCCCGTCCATCCGGGCAGGTCAGCCTGGGCGTGGTGGTGGAGTTGATTCCCTCGGGGGACCTGCTCGAAGGCAATGGCAAACCCACGGTCGTGGTGTATGTGCGCGATGCCGTGAGCAAGTCGCTGGTGAGCACGGTGCTGACGTCGCAACTGTACAACCTGACCCCGGCGGAAACCACGCTGGCCCTGGAACTGGCCAACGGCCTGTCGCTGGAGGAGGCCTCGGAATTCCTGAATATCCGCCGCAATACCGCGCGTGCGCACCTGCGCTCGATTTTTTCCAAGACCGGCGTGCGGCGCCAGACGGAGCTGGTGCGGATCATGCTCAACAGTGTGGTCGCCCTGGGCGCGCCGCAGCCGGCGGCGGCGCGGCTATGACGAGGGGGCGTACCAAAATGCGTTAGTCCGTGCGGACGATGCTGCCGGGTTACCGGGCTGTCGATACTGGGCCACCGTTGTCGAACCTAAGGAGAATAAAAATGACCGGCAGTAATCAGTCCCCTGGCTGGGCGTTGGCGTTGATATTGGGCTGTGCCATCGGCACGGTGAATGCCGCACCCGAAGATGCCTCCCGCCTGGGCACAGACCTGACGTGCGTGGGCGCGGAAAAAGCCGGCAACGCCGACGGCAGCATTCCAGCGTTCAGCGGCAAATGGCTGGGCGCACCGCCCCACGTTGATTTCAAGGGCACTGGTAACCACCCGGTAGACCCGTACCCGGACGAAAAACCGCTGTTCGTGATTACCGCGCAGAACATCGCGCAGTACAACGACTACCTGTCCGACGGCCAGAAAGCCCTGTTCAAGCTGTTCCCGGGCACCTACAAGATGCCGATCTACCCCTCGCACCGGGATTTCCGCTTCGACGACGCGGTTTGCAAAGCCACCCGCGAGAACGCCAGCATTGCTCGCCTGGTGGATGAGGGTGAAGGGGTAGTGGGCAAAACCGGCGGCACAGCCTTTCCGGTACCGCGCAGCGGCCTGGAACTGTTGAAGAACGCCTCGGCTTTTACCCTGCGTGCCTGGACCGAGGAATACACCTCCGACAACGCCTACGTGCTCAAGGATGGCAACATCAACTGGGGACGCGTGCATTCGCGCAACCTGGCACCGGCGCTGGAGCCGGGCAGGATTGGCGAGACCACCGGCAACTCGTCGTTCTATCTCAACGAAACCCTGCTGCCGCAACGGGACAAGGGCGAGATCAATACCGGCACCGAGTTCTGGAATGACAAGACCGAACCGCGCCAGGCCTGGCGTTACGATCCGGGTACGCGGCGGGTGCGCCAGTCGCCCGGCTATGGCTTCGACATGTCGTTCCCTGGCAGCGGCGGCTCGATCACCGTCGACGAGGTGCGCCTGTTCAACGGTTCCGGGCAGCGTTACGACTGGAAGATCGTCGGCAAGCGCGAGATGTTCATCCCCTACAACACCTACCGCCTGCACGCGGCCAACCTCAAGTACGCCGATCTGCTGACGCCGGGCCACATCAATCCCGATGCGATGCGTTATGAGCGCCATCGGGTGTGGGAGCTCGAAGGCACCCTCAAGCCGGGTTATCGCCACCTGTATGGCAAGCGCAAGTTGTATATCGACGAGGACACCTGGTTCCCGATGCTCGCCGACAACTATGACAACCGTGGCGAGCTGTGGCGGACCTCGATGCTGAATTACTTCTACGCCTACGAAAGCCAGCGGCCTCAAGCGGGCGTCGGCCTGTACTACGACCTCAACGCCGGCAGCTACCTGGCGTTCAACCTGATCAACGAACAGCGCAATGGCTACCTGCTGAACAAAACCGGCTTCAGTCCCCGGGACTTCGGCCCGGAGGCTGCCCGGCGCTTCGGCCAGTAACCGTCCAGTGCGGCGCCCCTGGTGACTGGGGCGCCCATTGAGAGTGGATCGCGTTTGATCTAGTCCAACTGAAGGATGACCTGCCGGCGCGGCTACCCAATGATGTCGGCCATGGGATCACCCTGTATTTCTTGGGGGCATTGCCTGCCCAAGTCTGCAACCGAGGAACAACAACAATGACCAAACTCGCTGAAATCAACATCGAGAACGCCCAGCGTACCCACCGTTACGCCCGCGGCTGGCACTGCCTGGGCAATGCCAGCGATTACCGTGATGGCAAGCCCCACACCCTGGAAGTCTTTGGCACCCGCCTGGTGGCCTTCGCCGACAGCCAGGGCAACATCAGCATCCTCGATGCCTATTGCCCGCACATGGGCGCCGACCTGTCCCAGGGCACCATCGAGAATGACCGGCTGGTATGCCCGTTCCACCACTGGAAGTACGACACCGGCGGTAAATGCGTGGAGATTCCCTACTGCAAGCGCATCCCACCCAAGGCCAAGACCCGCAGCTGGTTGACCTGCGAGGAAAACAACCTGCTGTTCGTCTGGAACAACCCCGAAGGCCGCGCGCCGAAGGAGGGCGTGGTCATTCCGCACCTGCCCGAGATGGACGATCCGGACTGGGTGCACGACTGGAACATCGACACCATGCACATCGAGACCAACCCACGGGAGCTGGTCGATAACCTGGTGGACGCCCAGCACTTCGGGCCGGTGCACGGCACGCCGACCAAGTATTTCGCCAACGTCTTCGAAGGCCACATCGGCCATCAGATTTTCCATGGCGACTCCGAGCGCCTGGGCGGCGACTTGATCGCGCCGTCGGCCTACTACGGGCCGGCGACCCACTTCACCCACATCAGCTCGATGTTCGGCGACGTGCGCATCCACGCCATCCTGCTCAACAGCCACGTGCCGGTGACACCGAACAGCTTCGACCTGCGCTTTGGTTGCATGGTCAAGCGGGTGCCGGGCTGGACCGAAGAACAGAACCAGGAAGTGGCCAGGGCCTATGTCCAGGGCAACCGCGACTCGTTCTACCAGGACGTGGTGATCTGGAAGCACAAGATCCGCATCGACAAGCCGGTACTGGCCGAAACCGATGGCCCGGTCTACCAGTTGCGCGAGTGGTACGAGCAGTTCTTCACCAATGAGGACGACGTGCCGGCATTCATGGCAGAACGTCGCGAGTTCATCACGGTGGACGAGCGCTGACAGCGTGACAGGGCGCCTTCGCTCACTCGAAGGCGCCTCTACAAAGGGGACTGCCCACGCAGTTTCGATTCAAGGGCCACGAGCGCACTGACAATGAAAATAAAAAGTCATCTCGCCTATTACGTACCGTTCTTGATCCTGTTTTTCCTGGTGTTGACCGTGCTGGTGTCGGTGCCGCCGGAGCCTGCCAGCGTCAAGGCCTGCAAGCGTTACGCGAGCTGTGTGGCGATGAGTTCGAGCGCGCCGAACTGGATCAATTTTCGCTAGGGGAATTGATCGAGGCGTCACCGGCTTCAGCCGCCAGTTTCAATCGGTCAGCCTTGCTGATGTATTTCGGTTTTTTCGGTGCCAGTTTGGCGCTGGCCTTCTTGGCCTTGGCCTTGAACAACTGCTGCAGCTTTTTTTGACGGTTCATGTTTTCTACCCGGCTTGTAAGTACTTGAATGATATCAGCGTAGCCGTTGCCTGGCCCCACCTTCCAGTGCGGCGAGGCGGGTTGGCCGTTGTGGCTATTGCAAATTACCCTGCGCACGACTGACAATGCGAGTCATTATCACTCGCGAACTATTCCACCTCATGTCCGCCAACGATTTATCCCTGCGCAGCGCCGTCAATGATCTGTATTGCGAGCATCACGGTTGGCTCAATGGCTGGCTGCGCCAGCGCCTGGGCAATGCGTTCGATGCGGCGGACCTGGCGCAGGACACCTTTGTGCGGGTGATCAAGGCGCGAAATGCGCTGGAGATTCGTGAGCCGCGACCTTACCTGTCGATGATCGCCAAGGGCTTGCTGATCGATCTGTTTCGCCGTCGCTCGCTGGAACAGTCCTACCTGGAAGCCTTGGCCGCCATGCCTGAGTGGCAGCAGCCTTCGCTGGAGGAACAGGCGATCCTGCTGCAGGCCCTGGTGGAAATCGACCGCCTGCTGCAAGGGTTGGGGACGAAGGTCAAGCAGGCGTTCATCCTGTCCCAGTTCGACGGCCTGACTTACCCG
Source organism: Pseudomonas sp. YuFO8 (assembly GCF_035065025.1). NCBI lineage: Bacteria > Pseudomonadati > Pseudomonadota > Gammaproteobacteria > Pseudomonadales > Pseudomonadaceae > Pseudomonas > Pseudomonas sp. YuFO8. The sequence goes on from NZ_JAXDEQ010000012.1 coordinate 170,455, forward strand.
CAGATTGCCGAGCGCTTGAATATCAGCACCCGCACGGTCAACAACTACATGGCCAAGGCCATGGAGCATTGCTGCCTGATGCAGATTCAGTTGCAACTGGCATGAGCCTTTCGCCCGCCGAGTTACAGGCGATTGGCACCGCCGCCCGCTGGTATGCCCGACTTCGTTCGGGTATCGCCAGCGATTCCGACCTGGCCGCCTGGAACGACTGGCTGGCCGGTGATCCTGCCCATCGCCAGGCCTGGCAACGCATGGTCGACGTCAGCGAGCAGATGGCGAGTGTGCCGGGTTCCCTGGCGTCGCCAGCGTTGCGTGGCGCTGATCGCTCCCGGCGCCAGGTGTTGCGCAGTGTGTTGGTGCTCGCGTCAGCCGGTTCCCTGGGCTGGCTGGGCTTGCGCAGTGAAACTTCCAGCAACCTGTTTGCCGATTTCCGCACCGCCGTGGGTGAGCGCCGTGAGTTTCGCCTGGCCGACGGCAGCACGTTGCTGCTCAACACCGACACCTCGGTCAACCTGCGTTTCGACGGTCGTCAACGTGTGCTCGAACTGTTGCGCGGCGAGATCCAGGTGACGACTGCGGTCGATCCCTTGAAACGGCCGTTCAAGGTGCTCACCCATCATGCCGAGGTGCTCGCGCTCGGCACGCGTTTTCTCGTCCGCTCCAATGGGCAGGGCGGTGGGGTGGCGGTACTCGAGAAGGCCGTGGAGGTCCGTTCCGCCGGCTCGATGGTACGTCTGGAAGCCGGCCAGTCCCTGGACTTCGATGGCCACTCATTGGGGGCGGTACGGCGCAACGATGCGTCGGTGGGAGCCTGGCAACAGGGCAGCGTCATTGCCATCAATCGTCCCTTGAGCGAGTTGCTGGCCGACCTTTCGCGATATCGCACCGGCGTGCTGCGCTGCGATCCAAGTATCGCGCAGCTGAAGGTGTCCGGCGCTTTCCCCATTGATGACACCGACCTGGCGCTGGCTGCGCTGGAGAGTGGCTTCTCGCTACGGATCACCCGCTACAGCCGATATTGGGTCGATGTGTCGGCGCCTGCCAGTGCGCTTTCACACTGAGTTGAAAAAAGTTTGTCTGCCTTTGCACTTTTCATACGCAACGTTCGGCTCATCCCTCAATGAGTGTTTACCGATTGTTTTTGGGGGAGGGCAAGCATGTTTCGGGTGTACAAACCGGGTCGTTTGACGACCGCAGTAAAGGTCGGGTTCTTGGCGGCAACGACGGCGGGCGTCTGGTCAACGGTAACCATGGCGGCACAGCCGCTGGAGCAACAGCACAGCTCAATCAAGTCCTTTGACATTGCCGGCGGCAGCCTGACCGAAGTCCTCAGTCATTTCGCCAGCGCGGCGGGGGCTGCGCTGTCGTTCGATGCGCGCCAAACCGACGGGCTGAAATCCCCCGGGCTCAAGGGTGCGTTTGGCGTCAGCGAAGGCTTTGCGCGGATCCTGGGTGGCAGCGGCCTGCAGGCCGAGCCCCAGGCCAACGGGACTTATGTGCTGCGACCGGTTCCCACTGTCGGCTCGGCGCTGGAACTGGGCGCGACCAACATCAATGGCCAAGTGCTGGGCGCGACCACCGAATACAGCGGCTCCTACACCACAGGTGCAGTCACCCTCGGCAAGGGCGAGCACTCGCTCAGGGAGACGCCGCAATCGGTCACGGTGATGACGCGCAAGATGCTCGATGACCAGAACCTCAACACCATCGACCAGGTCATGGAAAAGACCCCGGGCATCACCGTCTACGACTCGACCATGGGCGGCAAGTACTTCTATTCCCGTGGCTTCCGCATGTCGGGCCAGTACCAGTACGACGGTGTGCCCCTGGACATGGGCAACCTCTATGTCCAGGCCGACAGTTTCAGCCAGGACATGGCGTATTACGACCGGGTGGAAATCCTGCGCGGCGCCGCGGGCATGATGAAAGGCGCGGGCGGTACCGCAGGCGGAGTGAACTTCGTACGCAAGCGCGGCCAGACCTCGGCGCACACCGACATCACCCTGTCCGGTGGCAGCTGGGACAACTATCGAGGCCAGGTCGACACCGGTGGCCCATTGAACGAATCCGGCACCTTGCGCGGGCGGGCCGTGGTCGCCGAACAGAGCCGGCATTACTTCGTCGACGATGCCAGTCGCAAGGACCAGGTGTATTACGGCGCGCTCGACCTTGACCTGAGCCCTGACACCACCCTTGGCCTGGGCGTCGCCTATGAAGACGTGGATGCCAACCCTTGCTGGGGCGGCCTGCCGCGTTACCGGGACGGCAGCGACCTGAAGCTCAGCCGCTCGACCTGCCTCGATCCTTCGTGGAACACCTGGCGCAGCCAGCGCACCACCGTGTTCAGCGACCTGACTCACCAGCTCAACGACGACTGGGCCTTGAAGGTCGCCAGCGTCTATACAAAAAACACCCAGGACATCAAGTACGCCTTCGCTTCCGGCGCCGTGACGCCGGGTATCAATACCACCGGCATGCTGGGCAGCATGTACGACTACGATCAGGTCGACTACGGCCTGGACGCCTACGTGGATGGCAAGTTCGACGCCTTCGGTCAACGCCATGAACTGGTGGTGGGCGTCAACGCCAGCCGTTCGAAAAAGGACGACTTCTACTCGGTGGCGTTTCTGCCGCAGCGCCAGAATGTGTTCAATCCCGACAAGCATATCCCCGAGCCGGATGACAGCTACTTCATCGACAACTCGTCCCGTGGTGGGCCGGTCAATTCGGTGACCAAACAGAAGGGCGTGTACTCGACCCTGCGCTTGAAACTGGCTGACCCGCTGACATTCGTCGTCGGCAGTCGGGTGAGCTGGTACAACTCCGATACCGATTCCGACTTCATCAACACCGGCACCTCGGAGCACTCCAGCACCACCGAGACCGGGCAGGTGACGCCGTTTGCCGGCGTACTGCTGGACCTGAACGAGAACCTGACGGCCTACGCCAGCTACGCGGAAATCTTCACCCCGCAAGGCAACTACCGCTCCGAAGACGGGTCGGCGCTCAAGCCGCTGGTGGGCCAGAGCTACGAGCTGGGGATCAAGGGCGCCTGGTTCGACGGTCGACTGAACAGTTCCTTCAATCTGTTCCGTACGATCCAGAAAGACCAGGCGCAGACCGACTTCAACTCGTCCTGCCCGTCCTCCGATGGCTACTGCTACGTCAACGCCGGCAAGGTACGCGCCCAGGGTTTCGAGGCCGAGATCAGCGGTGAAGTCATCGAACGCCTGCAGCTGCTGGCCGGTTATACCTACACCCAGACCAAGACCCTCGACGACATCGACAGCAGCCTCAATGGCGCGGCGTTCAACAGTTATGTGCCTCGGCATTTGTTGCGCATGTGGGGCGATTACGCCCTGGGCGGGTCACTCGAGCGATTCACTATTGGTGCTGGCGTCAACGCGCAAAGCGATAACTTCCGGGTTTCGCCCTCTAGCGGCGAGAAAATCACCCAGTCGGGTTATGCGATCTGGAACGGCCGCATCGGCTACCGCATCGACGACACCTGGTCGGTGGCGCTCAATGGCAACAACCTGTTCGACAAGCGCTACTACACCACCATCGGTACCGAGTCCTTCGGTAACTACTACGGCGATCCACGCAACTTCATGTTGTCGGTCAAGGCGAGCTTCTGACGCTGGCAGCACAGTCGAGGAATGATGCCCGGGTCGTGAGATCCGGGCATTTTTCATGGTGCTACAGGCCTACACCCTAAGTGGTGAGCCTTGCCGACAGACGGTCTTAGGCCACAGTTATCGCGCGCATGCGGCCATGCCAAAGCACCTCGATTCCACCCCCAAGGCAGCGTATGGCGCTGCCCTCGCGCTTTCGATAATCGCCCCCGACAACTCGTCCCAGTCGCGGAGCGCGCCATGCACAACAACAAGAACTTCACCCAGCGTTTTTTGCCTGCCTTGATTGCCAGCCTGTCTACCTTCGGCCTGATCGCCATGGCCGAGGCGGAGATCATGCTGTACGACAAAGACCAGACCACGTTCTCCACCGACGGCTACATCAATGCCTTCTACGTCAACAGCGATGTCGACCGCGCCGGCGAACAGTACGACCGCCGTCAATCGCGGGTGAAGATGGGGTTTCTGCCCAACTACCTGGGCTTCAACATGGGCAAGCAGGTCGATGACCTCAAGCTCGGGGCTCGCGCCTCGTTCTGGGTCACCATCAACGACAGTGAAACCAATGGCACCGACACCGCTATCGATGTGCGGCAGTTCTACGGCACCGTGGCCAACCCTGAGTGGGGCGAAGTGCTGATCGGCAAGGACTTCGGCCTGTTCGCCCGCTCCAACATCCTGCTCGACGAGTTGCTCGCCGGTTACGGTCAGGTCAGCGATACCCTGGGCCTGGTGGACGGTGGCGGGGTGTCGTTCGGCAACATCGGCACCGGTTACCCCTATCCGTTCCCCACTTCGCAGATCACCTACCGCACGCCGGTGATGGACGGCTTGCGCGTGGCGGTGGGCATCATGGACCCGGTGGACACCAACGACAGCAGCCCCACCGGCAAGGCCTACCAGGAAAACCCGCGCACCGAGAGCGAGATCACCTACCAGTTCGACCTCGCCGGGGCGAAGATCTACAGCTGGGTCAACGGCAGCTACCAGACCTCGGACAATACCGATTCCACCGTCGACACCGTCACGTCCAAAGGCGTCGGTTACGGCGTGCAGGCAAAGATGGGCGGCTTGTCCCTGACCGGCTCCGGTTTCCAGGCCAAGGGCATCAATCCGTTTTTCACCAACAACGCCGGCGAGCCGACCCTGCGCAACGTCGACAGCGACGGCTACCTGTTGCAGGGCTCCTACAAGCTGGGCAAGAACCGCCTGGCGTTGTCCTACGGCAAGACCAATGACGATGGCAACGGCGTGGTCGGCAGCGGCGCCGACTACGAGACCCGCGGCGTTGCGCTGTTCCATGACGTGAACGACAACCTCAAGCTGGTGGCCGAGTACAACCAGTTCGAAATCAACGGCCATGACAACAGTGCGCAGAACGAAGACACCGATACCGTTGCGCTGGGGGCGGTATTGACCTGGTAAACCACGAACCCCTTGTAGGAGCCCGGCTTGCCGGCGAAGGCGATTTCTATGACGCCTTCGC
>NZ_JAXDEQ010000127.1:0-458 GCF_035065025.1 Pseudomonas sp. YuFO8
ACCAGGGCGTGGTTGATCTGCTCGGCACCGGTGGCCTGGGCCTGCATGCCTTCGTTGACCATCAACACCCGCGGCGCCAGGGCCTGTACCTGATGGATGATCTGCGACAACTGCTCGCCCACTTGCTGCACTTCAAACATGCCGCGACGCACTTCTTCGGAGAACTTGTCCATGCCCATCACGCCAGCGGACACCGCCGACTGGATCTCGCGCACCATCTGCTCGATGTCGTAGGTGGCCACGGCAGTCTGGTCGGCCAAGCGACGCACTTCGGTGGCAACAACAGCAAAACCGCGCCCGTATTCCCCGGCTTTCTCGGCCTCGATCGCCGCGTTAAGCGACAACAGGTTGGTCTGGTCAGCGACCTTGACGATGGTCACCACCACTTGGTTGATGTTGCCGGCCTTCTCATTGAGGATCGCCAGCTTGGCGTTGACCAGATCGGCCGCGCCCATCAC
>NZ_JAXDEQ010000128.1:0-457 GCF_035065025.1 Pseudomonas sp. YuFO8
GACTCACCGGAATAGAGACAGGAGAATCACCATGCGCAAGACCCTTATCGCTTTGATGTTCGCCGCTGCCCTGCCCACCGTTGCCATGGCGGCAATGCCTGAAGGCCCAGGCCCGATGGGCGGCCCGGAAGGCCACATGATGGGTGGCCCGGGCCACGGCGGTGAACACGGTCCGCGTGGCAAAGGCGGCCCTTTCAGCCAACTGGACCTGAGCAAGGAACAGCGCCAGCAGATCGGCAAGTTGATGGGCGACCAATGGCACGCTCGCAAAGAACTGACCAAGAAGTACTTGGACAAACTGCCAGCCGCTGACCAGAAAGCCATGCAGGAGGAAATCGCCGCCGGCAAGCAGAAAACCCAGGCGGACATCCGTGCGGTCCTCAAGCCTGACCAGCAGAAGAAGTTCGACGAGATCGTGAAGCAGCAGGAACAGCGTCGCGCCGAATGGAAGGAATTC
>NZ_JAXDEQ010000129.1:0-457 GCF_035065025.1 Pseudomonas sp. YuFO8
TACTAACATATTCGCAGCTTCTTTTAATGAAAATCCCATTTCTTTCAAAAATAAAATTTGTTGCAAACGAATAACGTCATTTTCACTATATAACCGATGTCCACCCTCTGTTTTTCCGCTCGGCTTTAATAAATCTATTTGATCATAATAACGTAGTGTACGTACTGTAACCCCTGTTTCTCTCGTCAATTGTTGTATTGAAATCACTACCATCACCTCTTCCCTTTCATTATAAAAGATGACGTTACGTAACTTTCAAGCGTTTTGTAAAAAAAATACAAAAAGCTGTTTATACAAAGTGTATAAACAGCTTTTATGGAAATAACCCCTTTTGTATGGCGCGCCCACAAAATAAAATAAGTGCTCCAACAACAACACTCGTTGCCGTTTTATGATAATGGGCTAATAATAATAAATAATACGATAAACCTACAGTACCAATCATAATACAAATGCT
>NZ_JAXDEQ010000130.1:0-454 GCF_035065025.1 Pseudomonas sp. YuFO8
CATCAGGCGCAGGAACTCGGCGTCGCCCATCAGCAATGCATGCTGATACGCCGGACGGGTGATGAAGTCATAGGAGAGGTCGGCGCCGCCATGGGACATGGAAGCGATGTCATCCACGGTAAGGTTCAACTCCTGGAAGCTGAAACCGCCGGCCTTGCGAATCGCGCCGCCGAGCAACTGGTTACCGGTGATCGACAGCGGATGGCTCTCGGACCAGGCCGTGCCGTCCAGCTTGCGTTCCACGCCGAGAAAACCATTGGCGTCCAGGCGCAGGATCTTCGCGCCCATCACGTCGATGGCGTGCAGCGCATCGCCAATGATCATCTGTTGCGCGGCAAAAGTCGGATCCAGCCAGTTCAGCGACGGCTGGCCTTCCTTGAAGTAATGCAGGTACACCCAGCGACGCGGTTTGCCATCCACACCGAGTACCACGTCTGTCGCGCTCCAGTCGGTT
>NZ_JAXDEQ010000131.1:0-453 GCF_035065025.1 Pseudomonas sp. YuFO8
ACTGATAGCCTCCGATCTTCAGGACCCACCGGAAATGATCGAAGAGTTTGTCAAGAAATGGGAGGCCGGTTTCAAGACTGTCCTGGCAGTCAAGCCCGAGAGTGAAGAGTCGCCGGTCATGTTTTTCCTCAGGAAAACCTACTACCGATTCGTTTCTCGTATTTCTGAAGTGCCACTTGTTCAAAATGCCACGGGCGCAGGATTATTTGATCGCGCGGTGCTGGATATCCTGAAGAAGGTCGATGATCCGTATCCCTATTTTCGCGGTTTGTTGTGTGAGATTGGTTTTCCTATCGCCACTGTTCCCTTCAAGCAACCTCGGCGTCAACGCGGGATTACAAAAAACAATTTCTACACCTTGTATGACATCGCTATGTTGGGAATTACCAATCACTCGAAGGTTCCTCTTCGCTTGATGGTAATGGGAGGAGGGTTGCTTGCCCTGGTCAGCTT
>NZ_JAXDEQ010000132.1:0-452 GCF_035065025.1 Pseudomonas sp. YuFO8
TATCACCTTATAGTCATTGAACTGCGCTAAGAACTATTGCTTCAGGTGTTGGAATAAAAAGACGATTTATTCCTTATTAACTTCTTGTATTGCGAGAACGAAAATCTTCGTCCCACCCCGGTGTGAAAACTTGCACGGGCTATATGGCCGATAAAATAGCGGCGCCCCGAACAAGCGTTATTTTTCTGCTCCGATAGTAGGGCGACGGCCGTTGGCTTGCTTTATATGAAAGGCCAACTATCATTGCGTTTCGGCCAATCTGCCCGCCAAAGGGAACACATGCGCAACGTCCGCATTGATGACATCGACCACGTAACGCGCGCGGTGATCGCCATCGGCACCGATTATCCGCCGGGGCACCTGCTGCCGATGCACAGCCACCGGCGCGCGCAGTTGTTGTACGGCGCCACCGGCGTCATGCACGTTTTCACGCAGCAAGGCAATTGGGTCGT
>NZ_JAXDEQ010000133.1:0-451 GCF_035065025.1 Pseudomonas sp. YuFO8
GTTCCTGGTGTTTGCCGTTCCAGGCAAAACTGAACGCCAACTTGATCCCGGCCGATGAGGAACCCACATGCTTGATCAGCGAATTGAGTTCGCCGGGGTAGGCCAACTCCGGTATGGCGTAACGGTTGGCCAGGATTTTCAACAGCACAGCGCTCTCGGGCACCATCGATTCGCCCACTGCAAAACGCGGATGGGTGCCAGCGTCGATGATGACCACGCTCACACCTTCCTTGGCCAGGATAGCGCCCAACATGGTTCCGGCAATGCCACTGCCAATGATGGCTACGTCGTAAGTGTTTTCCATGACAACCTCGATCGGTGGGTATTGATTCAGTGAAAGTGCGCACTTGCGCGCTGTAGGAGTTCGGTGCTGACCTGAAGCACCTCGACGCTGTCGGTCTGGGCCTCGACCAGAAACAGATAGTCGGCCTGGCCCGTGGCTAGCCAATAG
>NZ_JAXDEQ010000134.1:0-446 GCF_035065025.1 Pseudomonas sp. YuFO8
CTCCGGGATTTCCAATTGTTCAAATGCATATAGCCAATACAATGTGTTGAAACCCTGGTACGCCTTTACTTCAACGAACCCACGCTGCTCCGGCAACCAATCGTTGTTCCAGCTTCGACTGGTATCTCGCGCTACCCACCAGTCAACAGTCTTTTTTTGCCAAGTTTCCGTCAGCATGACGCGGTATACCTTTCGCTCAGCACCGTCGGCGCACTTGATTCTTTTCACTATGTCTTCAAGGTTTTCGACGTTCATTCGCTTGAAGTCGTCGCCGAGTTGCTGTGCTTTTTCCGGGCTGTACAGACGTTTGCATTCGATGAAAGCGACTGTCTGCGTGTCAACCAGCAGGCAATCGATACGGTACGAAATGCGTCCGGTTTTGGCGTTCTCGAACGGCACCTCCATGAAAGCATGCGCGCCAACACGCGATTCAAACGCCTTGGCCA
>NZ_JAXDEQ010000135.1:0-444 GCF_035065025.1 Pseudomonas sp. YuFO8
GGAAGACGCCGGCACCAACCTGATCCACATCATTCTCAAAGGCTGTGGCGTCAAGCCCGCCTATTAAACGAAGCGACTTATGCCTTTCACGCTCACCGGCCTTTGCGAGTTTCGTGAAGAAATACGCAAAAGCCGATTCATTACCCTCGCCGGCCCCATCACCAGCCCACAAGATGCCCAGGCGTTTTTCGAGCAGCACAGCGACTTGAACGCCACGCACAACTGCTGGGCCTGGAAGCTCGCTGACCAATACCGCAGCAATGACGACGGCGAACCCGGTGGCACCGCTGGACGGCCGATTCTGGCGGCCATCGAGGCACAAGGGTTTGATCAGGTCGCGGTGCTGGTAATCCGCTGGTACGGCGGCATCCAATTGGGCACCGGCGGCCTGGCCCGCGCCTACGGCGGAGGCGCCAATAAATGCCTGCAAAATGCCGAACGCAT
>NZ_JAXDEQ010000136.1:0-444 GCF_035065025.1 Pseudomonas sp. YuFO8
TGCCCGAGCCAGGCGTTCAGCGAGCTTCTGCGCTTCTTCCCGTTGCAGCCGTGCATTGCGTTGTTCATAACGGCGTCTTGCCCGGTCGCGCTTGAGAGCTCGTCCTTGCCGTTGCTGATCGTTGGTGGCCAGGCCACCCACAATCGGTAATACGGTGGCGGTCGGACGCATTTCAATGCAGTCAACGGGGCAGGGCGCGACGCAGAGATCGCAACCGGTGCACTCATCGACGATGACCGTGTGCATCAGCTTGGCTGCGCCGACAATGGCATCCACCGGGCAGGCCTGGATGCACTTGGTGCAACCAATGCACTCGGCCTCGCGGATATAGGCGATCTGGGCCGGAGCTTCCCCTCGGCTGATATCCAATTCCAGCACCGGCACGCGCAACAATTGCGCAAGACCCGCAATGGTTTCCTGTCCCCCGGGCGGGCACTTGTTGAT